>JBDSBK010000521.1:0-4842 GCA_039921645.1 Dokdonella sp. | reverse complement strand
CGGTCTCGACGCTGTTGGTGCCCGGTCGCTGCAACGCCTCGTCGACATTGATCTTCAGTGCCACCTTCTTGCCGCCGCGCAAGCCTTCATCGGCGGTGATCACGAGCTTGCAGCGCGAATCGGCGATGCGTCCGGCGAGCGAATCAGGCGAAAATCCACCGAAAACCACCGTGTGTACGGCGCCGATGCGCGCGCACGCTAGCATCGCAACGGCGGCTTCCGGAATCATCGGCAGGTAGATCGCGACACGATCGCCCTTCGCGATGCCCAGGTGGGTCAGCAGGTTCGCCGCCTTGCAGACCTCGGCATGCAGTTCGCGGTAGCTGATTCGGCGCGACTCGTTCGGATCGTCGCCTTCCCAGATGATCGCGGTCTTGTCGGCGCGCGTGGCGAGGTGGCGATCGAGGCAGTTCGCGGCGAGATTGAGCTCGCCATCGGCGTACCAGCGAATGTGCAGGTCGTTCGCGTCGAACGAGGTGTCCTTCACCTGGGTGTACGGCTTGATCCAGTCGAGCCGGCGGCCGATACGGCTCCAGAACGCTTCCGGATCGCGCACGGACTCTTCGTAGTCGCGTTCGTAGGCGATCCTGTCGATCAGCGCGGTCGCCGCGAATTCGGCGGAAACAGGATGAAGCTTGGACATGGGTCTTCCTCGGCACGGCGCAATGCGGGTGTGCGCAAAGTGTGCCACGCCTGAATCTCGAGCGAAGCGATGTTCGACTTTAGTCGTGGCTACGACCAATGGCGAATAGGCAGCTTCGCAGGCACTGCGCATTCTGCCGATGCTGAAACAACGGGAGGGTTGTCATGCATATCCGGTATTTGAAGAATCTGCGGCGCTCTGCGCTCGTGGTCGCCTTGCTGGCGGGAATTGCGGGTCCGGCCATCGCCAACGCGAATGAAGCGCGTGAAGCGGCACTCGAACAACGCGTCAACGATCTGGAACGGCAGCTGCGCGATTTGATGGCCGAAGTGAAGGCCCAGCATGTGGCGCCTGTTGCGGTCGTGTCACCGCCCGCCGTGCCGCCATCGGCGCCGCTGCCCAAGGCAACGGCGGCTGTCGGCGGCAAACCGCCGATCCAGGAAACCACGATTACGCCGGCAGCGAACCCGAATACGACATTCCGTTTCGGCGGCTTCGTCAAGGCGGATTTTCTCGCTACGCGCACCGGCGACGGTCAGCTCGCGGACGGCGCCACGGGTCGCGCCTTGTACTTGCCGAGCCAGATTCCGGTCGGCGGCAAGGGCTCGGGTACCGACTACGACGCAGGCGCAAAATTCTCGCGCTTCAATCTGGGCGTCGACAGCGTCACCGATGGCGGCGACAAGCTCGGCGCTTTCTTCGAAATGGATTTCTTCGGCAACGCACTCGGTACGCAGGTCGCGACCAACACCTATGGCGTGACCTTGCGCCATGCGTATGCGTACTGGAACGGCTGGCTGGCCGGCCAGACCTGGTCGAATTTCATGGACGTCGCGGCTCTGCCCGAAGCGGTCGATTTCATCGGACCCACCGATGGCGTGATCTTCGTGCGCCAGTCGCAGATCCGCTACACGGATGGAGGCTTCTCCGTCTCGCTGGAGAATCCCGAGACGACGATCATTCCGCACAACGGCGGCGCCGTGGTCCAGTCCGATCGCGGTGCGATGCCGGACGTGACCGCGCGCTACGGCTGGAAAGGCGGTTGGGGTTCATTCGGCGTCGGTGCGCTGGTGCGCGATCTGAGGATCGACCGCCTCGCGACAGCCGATGTCGGCGCGATCAAGGACAGCGAATTCGCTGGCGCGGTAACGCTCGGCGGCAAGTGGAACCTTGGCAAGAGCGATGACCTGCGCTATCAGCTCACGTTCGGCAGTGGATTCAGTCGCTACATCGGTCTGGGCATCACCGGCGATGCGGGACTCGAAGCCGACGGGTCGCTCGATTCGCTCGGGGGTGTCGCCGGCTACGTCGCGTGGCGCCACATGTTCACCTCGCAACTGCGAACGAACGTGATGTATGCGCGCAGCCAGTACGACAACGACGTCGCGGTAACGGGCAGGGCTGTGACGAAATCGGCGCAGAGCCTGCGTGCGAACATCTTCTATTCGCCGTTTCCGAAACTCGATATCGGTGCCGAGCTCATGTTTGGTCGGCGCGAGATCGAGAGCGGTCTCGACGGCGACCTGACGCGATTCCAGGTCACCACGAAATATTCGTTCTAAGGGGAAATGCAGATGGCGACGAACACAGCTGCACCCACAGCCCCTGCTCTCAACGCGGGTCACAAACGCGTCATCATTGCGTCGAGCGTCGGCACCGTTTTCGAGTGGTACGATTTCTATCTCTATGGTTCGCTCGCGGCGATCATCGCCAAGCAGTTCTTCTCCGGACTGAACCCGACCAGCGGCTTCATCTTCGCACTGCTCGCTTTTGCGGCGGGTTTTGCCGTACGCCCGTTCGGCGCGATCATCTTCGGACGGCTGGGCGATCTGATCGGACGCAAGTACACGTTCCTGATCACGATCGTGATCATGGGTTTGAGTACGTTCCTGGTCGGTGTATTGCCGACGTATGCGTCGATCGGCGTCACGGCACCGGTGTTGCTGATCGCACTGCGATTGCTGCAGGGACTCGCGCTGGGTGGCGAATACGGGGGTGCGGCAACTTACGTCGCCGAACATGCGCCCCATGGAAAACGCGGCTTCTATACGAGCTTCATCCAGATCACGGCCACGTTCGGCTTGTTCCTGTCGCTCATCGTGATCCTGATTTGCCGCAAGATGCTCGGCGCTGATTTCGATACCTGGGGGTGGCGCATACCGTTCCTGATTTCGTCGCTGCTGCTCGCGGTGTCGGTGTATATCCGCATGCAATTGAATGAGTCGCCGCTGTTCCAGCAGATGAAGGCGGAAGGAAAGGGTTCCAAATCACCATTGAAGGACTCATTCGGCAATTGGAACAACGGCAAGATCGTGCTGCTCGCGTTGTTCGGCGCGACCGCCGGACAGGCCGTGGTCTGGTACGCGGGTCAGTTCTACAGTCTGTTCTATCTGACCCAGACGCTGAAGATCGATGCGTTCACGGCCAATCTGCTGATTGCGGCTGCGCTGCTCATCGCGACACCGTTCTTCGTCGTGTTCGGTGCCTTGTCCGACCGCATTGGGCGCAAGCCGATCATCATGCTCGGCTGTCTGCTCGCGGTATTCACCTATTTCCCGATCTTCAAGGGACTGACCCATTACGGCAATCCCGCGATCGAGGCGGCCAGCACCAACAATCCTGTCGTCGTCACCGCGGATCCGGCGACCTGCAACTTCCAGTTTGATCCGGTCGGCAAGAAGACCTTCACAAGTTCCTGCGATATCGCCAAGAGCGTTCTGGCGAAGGGCGGTACGCCTTACTCGAACCAGGTTGCGACGCCGGGCAACGTCGCGTCGGTCAAGATCGGAAGCACCGAGATCGCGTCCTTCGAGGGCGGTGGCATGGAAGCGGCAGCGTTCAAGGCGCAGGCAGACGCGTTCGGCGCGAAATTGAAGGCGGCGTTGACGGCGGCAGGCTATCCGGAAAAAGCGAACCCCGATCAGATCAATGTGCCGATGCTGATTCTGTTGCTGACCATCCTGGTCATCTACGTGACGATGGTCTACGGACCGATCGCCGCATGGCTGGTGGAGCTCTTCCCGACGCGCATCCGCTACACCTCCATGAGTCTGCCGTATCACATCGGCAATGGCTGGTTCGGTGGATTCCTGCCGACCACCGCATTCGCGTTGGTGGCATGGACAGGCAACATTTACTCGGGGCTCTGGTACCCGGTGATCGTCGCCTCGATGACGTTCGTCATCGGCACCTTCTTCCTGCGTGAAACCAAGGATGTCGATATCTCGAAGTAGCAGGGCGTGACGCGAGCGGGTCAAAAAAAGGGCCGGATTCGATCCGGCCCTTTTTTCTTTGACCACGAGAGCCGTTAGGCGGCTCGTTTGAACAGGCCGATCAGGAACAGCAGGATGATCGCGCCGATCGCCGCATAGACGATGGCACCGACGATGCCGCTGAGGCCGAGACCAAGGCTGGGCAGCAGCCAGCCCGCAAGAAACGCACCGACAATGCCGACCACGATATTGCCGACGAGGCCGAAGCCGTGTCCCTTCACGATTTGTCCGGCGAGCCATCCCGCCACACCGCCCACGATCAACCAGATGATGATTGCCTGAAGTTGAGCATCCACGAACGCCTCCCAGTCCGAACGTCGCGGTACGCGACGCCCCGATTGTGCCGCACGCGGGCTGTCGCTGTATTGTGCGGCGCGGCGAGGTCAGTTTGTCTGACGCTGCGTCGACGGGTCGGAGGCGCTGGGCGAGCGTGCATCGCTGGGCGGAGCAGTGAGCGCGACCTCTGAGGCTGGTCTGACCGCTGCGGCCGCAGCATTCGATGGACGCGGTCTTGGCAAGGTCGCGCGTTTGCGTAGTGCGGCAAGGTCATCCGCCGCGGCCATCGATGTTTCGGGCCTGGCGCTCGCCGAGACGCGATCGGCGGCCAGCACGAACACGAACCCGAAGAAGCCGAACACTCCGCATAACAGGCCGAGTGAGAGCAATCCCGGGCTCCTGGTACTGAACACCAGCGCGCAGCCGAAAATCGTCAGGCCAAGCATGATCCAGCGGGCCATGGCATACCTTCGAACAGCAGAATGAGGGGATGTCACGCTAGCAGAAACGGCGCTGTTTGCGCGCGGCCATCGGTCGGCGGATCGCTGCCGGTCAGGCGGCGACAGCGCTGCGCGAGGGCCGTCGAGAGCAGTACGATGGCGGCGCGGAGGAATCAATGGACTCGCTATCGCAACTTGCGCTTGCCGGCGG
>JBDSBK010000520.1:0-3366 GCA_039921645.1 Dokdonella sp. | reverse complement strand
CGTACTGCGCGTCGACACGGCCGAGGTGCGCACCTATCCGCCAGGCATCGATCGGACGCCAGTCCGCGCTCGCCTCCAGGCCACGCATGCTGGCGCGATGGACATTGCGCACATAGGTCGTGAACTGGGATTCCGCGAGGGTCAGATCCTGGTAGTCGTGCACGCGGTTGCGGAACGCGGCGAGACGCCACTCGAACGCGTCGTCGCCGATGCGGCCGTGGGCACCGACCTCGGTTGCGCGCAAATGCTCCGGCGCATACGAGGATTGATCGGCACTGAAGGTGCCTGGATTGAAACCGCCCGGCTTGCCGTTCTGCGCCAGTGATGCATACAGATGCGTCGATGCATCCGCGCTCCAGTCAAGCGTCGCCTTCGGTAAAAATGCGCGATCGTCGCGCTGCAGCGCCGCCGCCGGCGCGCCCACCGCATTGGCGCCGAAGTCGAGCGCACGTTGTGTCCATTGCATGCGTGCGCCAAGCGTGAACTGCCAGCGCTGCGCCCGATCGAGCGCGATGCGCGCCTCGCCGTAAGCCGATTCGGTGAGATCGGGCAGGCGCGCATCGGTGCGCACGTAGCCGCCGGGCGGCAGCAGAAAAGGATTGCCCGGCCCGGCGTTGAACAAGCGGAACGTGTCGAGATCGCGATGATCGGCAGAAAAACCGGTGCTCCACTGCACGCGCGCATCCGGCGTGGCGGACTCGGCGCGCAGTTCGGCCGTGTGCTCGCGCACGCGCCAACTCGAATCCATCACGAACCAGGGCTGTGGCGAGAGATCGTAGTCGGTTGAGCTTTTCTGGTCGCTGCGCCGCGTGGAAAACTGCGCGCTCAATGCAATCGAATCGCCATGCCAGCGTGCGGTGATCGCAGCCAGGGTTGCGTCGATGCGGCTGCTGCCTTCGTGATCGAGTGCCTGATCGAAGCGCCCCAACGATTGCCCTTCGAGCGTCGGCAAGGCATTGAACGCCGCAAGGTCGACCGGCAGATAGACTTCACCGCCGTGATCGTGCGTGGCGCGGTTGAACACGACCGCTTCCACCGAACTTGCCGGGGTCGGCTCCCATACGAGACGTCCGTGCACATTGCGATCGCGCTGCGCATCGTAGGGTTTCGCGCCAATGCGGTTGTCGATCGCGCCATCGTTGCCGTCGATCAGCGCAGCGATGCTGCCGTAGAGATCGGCCGCGAGCGCACCGGAGGCACCGCCGCCAGTTTCGAATCCGCCGCGGGTAGCCGTACCGACCTGCGCCCACGTGCGCTTACGTGCATCGGGTCGGCGCGTCACGATGTCGATCGCACCGGCTTCGGCGTTGGCGCCGAATGCGGTCGGCTGCGGGCCGGCCAGCACGTCGACGCGTTCGATGTCGAACAGGCGTTGGTCGAACGAAAGCGGATCGCCGATCGGCACGCCGTCGATGCGCAGCAACACGCTCGTCTCCGGCGCACTCCAGGGATTGATCAGACCACGCAGTGAAACAAGGTGTTGTCCGGCGCGCCCACCGAGGCTGCCGATGCGCAGGTTGGGCACCGCGTCGGCGAGTTCACCCAGTGCATCGAGGTGGCGGCGCTCGAGTTCCGCACCGTCCAGGTGCGTGTCCGCATCGGTCGGTGTGGCAGTCGGCACATAGTCATGCACGGAGACGGTTGCGAGCGGCGTTGCAGGAGGATCTATCGCCGAAGCTTCTGCGCTGCGCGACTGTGCGCCGGCGGTGAATGCGATTGCCGCGGCGACCGTGATCGCCGGCAGGCGAAGCGTTGCGCGGACGCCGCCACGCTCGCTTGCTGCGAGCAAGTCGACAGGTGCCGTGTCGCGCGGGCATGGATGCATCGATGAATACTCCCCCTTCCTGCGCGTATGATCGCCTGTCGCGACGGGAGTGTGTTGGTCCATTGCGATTTTTCATCGCCGCCCGCATACCGGGCGTGTCGGAGGGGGCATGCAAGGCGAGGTCGCATACAGCGGCATTCTTCGACGTGGCGTCGCGCATCTCGCGCACGTGCTGCGTGCAGCGACGTTGCTCGTCGCATGGCTCGTCGCGCCGGCATGCGCTGCCGATGTACCGTCCGCATGGCCCGGCACGATCGAAGCGGTGCGTTCGGACTGGAGCGCAAGTGCGCCGCCTGCGTCCGGCTGGGTCGAGCTGCGCTTGCCGGACGACTGGAACGCCCGCTGGCCCGGTTTCGACGGTGTCGTCTGGTATCGACTGCGCTGGCAGCAGGCCGCGCCGTTGGATGATGTTGCGTTGTACCTCGAATACCTCACGCTGGCGGGCGAGATCCGTGTCAATGGCGAGCTCGTCGATCGCGACCCGCAGTTGGTCGAACCGCTGTCGCGCATGTGGAACGTGCCGCGCTATTTCCGCCTGCCGCCAGCGCTGCTGCATGCAGGCGAAAACGAATTGCTCGTGCGCGTATCCGGATTCGGTGCGTATGCCTCTGGCCTCGGGCCGGTGCACATAGGCTCGGCGGAGCCGATGCGTGAGCTGTTCGACAGCGCGCGCATCGCGCGACAGCGCCTCAATCTCATCAGCTTCGGCATCATTCTGTCGGTCGGCCTGCTCTTTCTTTTGTTGTGGCTGTTCCGGCGTCAGGAAACCGCCTATGGCTGGTTTGCCGCGCAGCAGCTGGCATGGGCGCCGATTGCGTGGAACACGATCGCCACGAATCCATGGCCGTTCACCAGCACGGATGCGTATCAGGCTTTCGACATGGCCGGCATGCTGCTGTTCGGCGCGAGCTGGACGATGTTCGTGCTGCGCTTCTGCGAACGTCGCTGGCCGCGCCGTGAAGCGATACTGTGGTGTGTGGTGTCGCTCGCTGCAGCGTCGATGTTCCTCGCGCCGCATGCGCACGTGCGCGAGGTGCGCGATCTGCAGGTCCTGCTGGCGGTCGTGCTCATGTTTTCGGCCGACTTCATGTTCCTCTGGTTTGTCTGGCCAGGTGGACGCACGGATCAGCGCGTGCTGTCGATCTGCGCCCTCATCTCGCTGATTGCCGGTACGCACGACGCGCTCGTGCTGTTCGGTATCATCGACAGCAACACGTACTACGCTTCGCTGTCGAACCAGCTCACGGTGATCGGTGTCGCGATGGTGCTGGCCTGGAACTTCGTGCGCAATCTGCACCGGATCGAGGGCTTCAACCGCGAGCTGCTGCAAAACGTCGAGGAAGCGCGCACCGAACTTGCCGCGACACTCAATCGCCAGCACGAACTCGAGCTCGTGCATGCGCGCCTCGGTGAACGCGTGAACCTCGCGCACGATCTGCATGACGGACTCGGTGGCATGCTCATCGGCAACATCGCGGCGATGGAGCAGGCCCCGAATGCGCAGTTGCCGTCACGCGCCGTGCTAGGCATGCTGCAGGAGC
>JBDSBK010000519.1:0-5705 GCA_039921645.1 Dokdonella sp. | reverse complement strand
TTCTTGTAGTTGATGCCGGCCATGATGCTGCCCTTGTCGGAGCTCTGGCCGAATGTGAACTGGTATCCCTTGCTGGTACCGTCGTCGCGATCGGATATGCCGTAGTCGGTCGAGAATTCCGCACCCTGATAGTCGCTGCGCAGAATGAAGTTGACGACGCCTGCAATCGCATCCGAGCCGTAGACCGACGAAGCGCCGTCGGTCAGCACTTCGATACGTTCGACCATGTTTGCCGGGATCGCATTCGGATCACCGCTCAGATAGCGATGACCATTGATCAGCACCAGCGTGCGTGGCGAACCCAAGCCGCGCAGGCCAATACTCGAAAACCCGCTACCGCCGCCATTGTTCACCTGCGGATTCACATTGGGTCCGGTGACAGCCGGAAGCGACTGCACGAGATCACCCAACGTCAGCTTTCCCGACTTCGCGATCGCGGCGCGATCGATCGTGACGACCGGGTTGGACGTTTCAATATCGACGCGACGAATATTGGAACCCGTCACCGTGATCGTTTCGAGTTTCTGGCTTTGCGCATCCTGATCCTGCGCAAGAGCGGATACTGGCAAGAGGCCAAGCACGCTCAAGGCAGCCAGTGATTTGACGCTCATCGGCGTCGTCGAGAAGCTGGCTTTTGTGTCGAGCGCCAGTCGGATCGCTTGTCGGAGCAGCGTATCGTTCATTCAATTTTCTCCCGTTTTTTATGTGATGGCTTTCTTGAAATAGCCAGGATCGGAAGCCGAAGCCCCGATCCGATTCGACGTTGGAACGTCAAACTTCGCTGTTGCCGTGTGCGTCACCTCCTCGTCAAATTCGATGAACGAAGAAATTCTCCCCATGCGCGACGCTGTTCCTGGCATGAGTGGCGTCGTGTCGATGTCGATGTCATGCGACTGCCCGCAACGCAGCGTGTCGTTCGTCGCGCAAGTCGGTGGCGGTGATGCCGAAGCGGCGTTTGAACGATCGCGCGAACGCCGAGCGGTCCTCGTAGCCGCTGATGCGTGCCACTTCCGCGATTGCCAATACGCTGGTATTCAATAGACGATGCGCATGGCGCAATCGTTGCTCGATCAGGAGTGCGTGCGGGGTCTCTCCGAAAGCCGCACTGAATGCCCGAATGAAGTGGCACGGCGAGTAGCTGGCGATGCGGGCGCACTCGGCCAGATCGAGCGCGCGATGAGAGCCCGCCGTCATCAGGTTTCGCACACGGTGTAGACGCAGGAAGACACCGCGTCGTTGCGCGTACGTTCTGCCCGGACAACGGTCGATGATGTCGTGGTATTCGGCCTGCAGGTCGGCGATCGCGGTCGCGGCGGACACCACAGTCGCAGCGACGGCATGTACGTCAACGCGGGAACTGGCGGCTACGCGCACCAATGCCGCGACGCTGCGCCGGAGCAGTCGATCGGCATCGTGCTGTGCGGGCAGCAACACCGGTCCGGGCGCATACGCAGCGCTCTCGTTACCGGTCAACGCGCGCCATGTTCGATCACTGGTCATGATCGCTATCCACAACGCCGGTCCACGACCGGTGATCTGCACGCTGTGCCCTTCGTCGACGACGATGAGCTGGCCGCGCGACAGCGTCTGGGACGTATCGCGGTCGGACAGCTGCACGCGCCCCTTCAAAGGAACAAGGATCGTCACTTCCGCGGCCTTCCCGTACAGGACGCAGCCGCGACCCGAGCCGGCCATGATGCGCACTTCGTCCTCGCGCACTGCGTTTGCAGGCTCCGCAATCTTTGCTTTGCTGCCTTCGGCGAGGCGTTGAAAATGGACGTGCATGGATTGGCACCGTTGGTAATGGATTTCGCTTTCCCAAATGCCGAGTCGAATTGGCGTGGCGTGGCATGCACGCGCGCGAGCTCGACGTCAACGCATTCATATTCAGCGAATTCCTGATTTGTCGGGAGCCGGCCTCGTCAAATCCCTGTGGACGTCAGTGACCGGCGATGCTGCATTTCTTGCGAGGGTCTGCATGGGTTCTCACGCCATCGACCATAGACAACCGGCGTCCTGCTCATGCAGCGTGTGCCTGCGCCGGCGATGCTCCAAAACGCCGATTGAACGCATCGGTAAAGTCGATGGGGGGCAGATGTTCATGGAGAACGGACTTGACCTCCGGCATCGACGAGCCAAACAACGAAGGAGGACCAACCAGCGCTGAACTCCATCGCTCAGCCGATCGAATCATCCATCCTCATGCGCACAACGAAGTTCGATGGACCTATGCGCCATCTGAGACGTTCAGCCCGTTGGTCGCGACTTTCGATGGCATCGCATGGCGTACTTTGGTGCTCAACTACGTTCTACGTAATCCGGCGAAAAATCCTTTCATGTGCGAATTGCGTGCGGTCGTGTAGTCACGCGCTAAGCTGGATTCCGATGAATTTCACGACTGCGGTAATTTTCTTTGCCACCGCGAAAGCTGTTCATTGGCTGTCGGAATGCAATCGCCCTAAGATCAGTGCCACTGCGGGTTGTCAGTGTCCATTGCGGACCAGGCATCGTTCCCCTAGCTCGGATCGTTGCTTTCAACGTTCTACCCATTGAGCAATCCGAAGACTTATATGGCTACGGAAACACTGCTTCGCCGCTATTTCGAGGAGCTTCTCCAACTCCCGCCTGAGCTGCGTCACGCGCGGATGGCTGCGCTGGAGTTGCACCAGGATCTTCGTCAGCGGCTGGCGGCCATGCTGGGCTTCGACGAACTCGCCACGAACAGCACACAAGCACGTGAAGCGGCAACGCCAGGCGACGCCGTACTGGAAAGCAAGGGCGCGACGCTTAAAAGCATGCTTATCCAGGATGCCCAAGGTTCGTCTCCGGTGCGCATGGATGCCGCCCGGGTGCGAAATGCGTTTGGTGATGATGACGACGAATTCGGAGATCACTCGCTCGTCGGCACTGAAATCGGCTCGTTCCAGTTGATCGATTTGATCGGGCAGGGAGGGTCGTCAGCGGTTTTTCGCGCGGTTCGCGCTGCAGGCGACGGATCGCAGATCGTCGCGTTGAAGGTGTTGCGTACCGGGCTGTATTCCGCCTCTGCCCAGCGCAGGTTTCGACGCGAGCAAGCGATTCTCGCGAAGCTGACGCATCCAAATATCGCGAGTTTCGTCGAAGGTGGAATAAGTTCCGCGGGTATTCCCTATATCGCAATGGAACTGGTGGATGGCCTGCCGATCAACGTGGCAGCAGACGACCGCGGCTTGAACATCCGGCAGCGATTGCGTTGGTTCTGCGTGCTCTGTCGCGCAATCGAATCAGCGCATGCTTCACTGGTGGTGCACATGGATTTGAAACCGTCCAACTTGTTCGTCACGCGTGACGGTGATCTCAAGGTGCTGGACTTCGGCATAGCGAAGCTCGTCGATCGGGAATCGGGCGCATCGCATACCCAATCGATGGCACTGACGCCGGGCTATGCGGCACCCGAGCAATATCGTTCGGAGCCATTGACGACCGCGATCGACGTGTACGCGTTGGGCGTCGTGCTCACCGAATTGCTCACGGGCCAGAAGGGCGCCAGTGGCATGAAACCGAGCGCTCTTCTCAATCAAGCAGTGTCGGCCGGCGCTCCTTTGCCGCGCGGAATGGCATCCCGATCGATACTGATGCGTCAGCTTCGCGGAGATCTGGACGACATCGTGCTGCGGGCAGTGGCGGACGAGCCGCGGCTGCGCTACCGAACCGCCGGAGCCCTCGCGGACGACGTCGAACGCTATCTGGCAGGAGAGCCCGTACGCGCCCACCCACCGTCACGCTGGTATCGCGCGCGAAAATTCGTCGTTCGCCATCGGTTGGGCCTGGCGGCAATCTCCGTTCCGATCGCCTTGATATTGATCAGCCTCGTCGTCGTCGTGTGGCAAGCACGCGGGATTCAGCGCGAGGCTCGGCGAGCCAACATCACGCGCGATTTTCTCGAAGAAATGTTTGCGCCGATCGAAGCCGGCATGATCAACGACGAACAGGCAAGCGTGCGCGACCTGCTCTCGACTGCGACGAAAAATCTGGGCGCAAACGCCGAACTGGACGACACGGCGCGCATCGACCTGCAGCTGTTGTTTTCGCGACTTCAGGAAAGAATGAACAATTCCGATCAAGCGCAGACGCTGGCCAGCCAGGCTGCAAGCTTGGCTTCCGCAAAGCTCGCGGTGGACGATCCCTTGCGCCTTGATGCGGAGATTTCGCATGCGTATACCTTGTTCGAGCTGGGCAAGGAAAAGGACGCGGCACCGCTTTTCGATGCGCTCGCGGCACGCGATGGACTGGAACACCTCGTTCACGGACCGCCGCTGATACGTCTTTACGATGGGTTGGCGGGAATGGCGGAAGCCCGCAACGATCACGAAGCCGATGTGGACTTCGAGCGCAAGGCACTTGCCGAGAGGATCGCCATCTACGGTGGCGAATCGGCCAAAGCCGCGACCGGCTATGGAAATCTCGCAGCCAGCCTCGGCGGGGCGAGTGGACATCTCGACGAGGTCATCGACACCTACGATCATGCCTACAGAATATTTCTTGCGAAATTCGGACAAGGTTCTTTTTTCACAGCCGCTTCGCGGCGAAACCTGAGCCTCTACCAGCACATTGCAGGCCGATTGCGCGCTGCGCGTGACGGCTTGATCATGATCGCGCCGGTCATCGACGCACCTCCCAACGATGAGCGTGAACTCAATGTTATCTATTGGCAGGCACGTTGCCAGCTCGCAAGGGAGATAGGCACTTCCGCCAGTGATGGCGCCTGCGACCGTCTCATGTTCTCTGCAAAGAGGATCGTTCGTGCAGACAATGTCGCGTTGAACGCCAGTACTCTGCGTATTCGCGCCGAATGGGATATCGACCAGGGCAATTTCGATGACCCGCGACGTAACGTCGAGCGTGCGCGCAGGATGGTCGCGGAATCGGGAAACGGCGTGTGGATCGGCGGCCAGGAGTACCTGTCGGGTCTGCTTGACGTGGAATCGGGCGACGCGGTCGGCGCTGCAGGCCATTTCAGCGATGCGGTCCAGAACCTCGGACATTACTTCCCCGAGCATATGCGCATGAACGCCTTGTCCCTGCGTGCCATGGTGTGCGCACAACATGCGGGGATGTCTCGCGACGTATGTCCTGCGGATGCGGCGTCGCTTGCTCAAGGCGAGCTGGATGCCCAGGCATTGCCTTGGCATCCGCGGCTGCTTTCCGCGCATGTCGCATTGGCGCGCATTGATTTGCACGGTGGCAATGTCGCGAGCGCTGCGACGCGCCTGCGCAATGCGATCGCGCACACGCGCGACGAGGTGGACCCACGACAGATTCACCTGGTGGAGGCGCGGCTGTGGCTTGCCGTTGCAGAGGCGCAGCTCGGCAATTGCGACAGCGCGAAAGCCCAAGCCGCGCTCGTCGTCGCACTGCCCGACCAGGAAGCGTTGCTGAAACATCCTTTGCTCAGCATCGCCAGATCGCGACTGCGCGGTATCAGCGCATGCGGGGCGATCGCGCAATAGCGCTGCCGATCGTTCAGTGGCGCGTGCGGCGAAGCATCCGTCAGCGCGGCTCCAGTCCGTTCGCGAAGATGAGGTCGACATGTCCGTCACGCCAACGCGCCAGCAGTGCGCGCAACGCGAGCGCCGTATTTTGTGCTGCAGGTTGCCCGGCCTGATTCTGATGATTGACGCCATGACATCCGTCGCAGGCGCGGATTTCCCCCGGCTGAAACGTGA
>JBDSBK010000518.1:0-7254 GCA_039921645.1 Dokdonella sp. | reverse complement strand
CGATGATGGTGAGGTCGTCGGCGTGTTTCATGTTGAAGCCTGCTGCGCGTGCAGCACCGACGTCGATCATGCGCGACGGCGACGGCCCGGGCGGCAACGGATCTGGCGCAGGTTGAGGCGATGCAGGAGCGGACACCTGCGCGGGCAGGGGTGTTTCCATTGGCTGTCCGGGTGCCACGCTGCGTCGAGCGCGGCGAGCCGCCAGCCGGCATGCGATCCAGCCGAGGACGAAACCCAGCAGCAGGCACAGCACGCTCTCGCCGGTCGGAGTCATCGCAACACCCTCGCCGTATCGATCATGGTCCGAGCCTAGCACCGGCAATGTTGGTATTGAGTCAAGGCCTCACGGCAGGCGCTCTCGCCGCCTGAATGGCTCGAGGCGTCAGATCGCCGGCCGATTTCGCCTGCGTACGGTCGTGATCCTCCGCTGCAATGCGTGCATCCCCGAAGGAGGCATGACAATGGCGACGCAATGGATGAACGGTGTGCTGTTCAAGGTATTCGGCATCGCAGCGCTGGCCCTGCTGCTGATGATTCCGCTGGCTCAGGTCAATGGACTCATCGGCGAGCGCCAGCAGCGCGCAGTCGAGGCGACGCGACAGATCGCCGAGCGCTGGGGTGCACCACAAGTGGTGGGTGGTCCCGTGCTCGTGGTGCCGGTGCGGTATCGCCAGCAGCTGGAGAAGGGCATCGTCGTCGTCGATGAAAACGAATACCTGCTGCCGGACATGCTGGACATCAAGGCGACGATGAAGCCGGAGTTGCGGCGCTATGGCATCTACGAAACAGCCGTTTATACGGCGGAACTCAAAGTCAGCGGACGTTTCAGTGCTGCCGATCTAGCGGGCGTGGGCGCCAACGGTGGCGAGCCGCAATGGCAGCTCGCGCAGGTGCGCGTGCCGATTGCAGACGTGCGCGGCATCCGACGCGTTTCGTCCGTGCACTTGGGCGCCAGGGAAGTCGACTTCGGCCCGAATGGCGCCGGTCTCGGCGGCATCGCGACGATCGCCTCGCCACTCGCGCTCGATGCGACGATGCTGGCGCAGCCGATCCCGTTCGAGTTCGATCTGACCCTCGCCGGAACCGAGCGCATCGCCGCTCTGCCGCTCGCGCGCCACACGGAGGTGCACGTCGACGGTGCATGGCCCGATCCGGGCTTCGACGGCGCGTTCCTGCCGGCCGCGCACCACGTCGACGAAAAGAGTTTCGAGGCGAGCTGGCAGGTACTCGATCTCAGTCGCCGCATCGCGCAGCACTGGCGCGAAAGCGAGTCCGCATCGCTGTCGCTCGGCGATTCCGCATTCGGTGTGAGCCTCGTGCGTCCGGCGAACGCGTATCAGCAGAATGTGCGTGCCGGGAAATACGGTGTGCTGTTCATCGCGCTGACGTTTGTCGCGTTCTTCCTGTTCGAGGTATTGCGTGGCTTGCGCGTGCATCCGGTGCAATACCTGCTGGTCGGCCTTGCGTTGTGCACGTTCTACGTGGTGCTGCTCGCGTTGTCCGAGCAGATCGGTTTCGGTGCGTCGTATGCGTTCGCGGCCGCAGCGACCGTGACGATGGTCGGCGGCTATTCGGCTGCGGTGCTCGCGCAACGACGTGCGGGACTCATGCTCGGCGGCCTGCTGGGCATGATCTACGGCCTGCTCTACGGGCTCGTGTCCAGCGAGGACTACGCGCTGATGATGGGTTCGCTCGCGCTGCTGCTCGCGGTCACCGCGATGATGTATCTGACCCGTCGCGTCGACTGGTATGCGATGCGCGGCGTCGGCGGATAGTGGAATGCAACGCGCATATCGAGATGGCTCGCTCGCACTCGACCCGCAGCCATCGCGATGGCCTCGCTACGGGCCGGAGCCCGGCAGCTTCGCGATCCATCTCCCAATTCAGCGTTGCAGCCCACTAGAATCCACGCATGAACCTGCTCGCGCTGGAAACCGCTACGGAATCGTGCTCGGCCGCCTTGCTCGCGGGCGAGCGCCTGCTCGCGCGCAGCGAGATCGCACCGCGGCGGCATGCAGACCTGTTGTTGCCGATGTGCGAAGAACTGCTCGCCGAGGCAGGCCTCGCGCGGCGCGATCTTGCTGCGCTGGGCGTGGGTTGCGGCCCCGGTGCGTTTACCGGTGTGCGTCTTGCGATCTCGGCAGCCCAGGGCATCGCGCTCGCACTCGATATTCCGATCGTCGTCGTTTCTTCGCTGGCGGCGCTTGCAATGCAGGCGCCGGACAACGGTGCGGCTATCCTTGCCGTGATCGATGCGCGCATGGGCGAAATTTATGCCGGCACGTTCCGGCGCACGCGCGAAGGACGGGTCGAGGCGATCGATGCCGAGTATGTCGGCCCGGCGAACGCGCTGCCGCTGCCGCCAGACTCTGCGTGGAATGTCGTGGGCACCGGCTGGACCAGCTATCGCGATGCGCTGCTCGCTCGCCTCGCCGTCGCGCCCTCGTGGGCAGAAGGCGACCGCTATCCGCAAGCGGTCGACGTTGCGCGCCTCGCGGCACCGCTTGCGCGTGCGGGCAAGGGCGTCGCGCCCGAACTCGCGCTGCCCGTGTATCTGCGCGACAAGGTCGCGCTGACGACGGACGAGCAGCGCGCCAGCAGGGCCGCACGCGGGCGTACCGAATAGACGGCTAATCAGTGGGTCGCATCGTTGCGTCGGGCATCGTCTGCATGCGCGAACGCAGCGATCTCCACCAGGCGCGTGGCGCGGCCTTCAGGGACAACGCGGGTTTCTCGATCGCGTACCAGGACACGATGCCGAGCAGCACGGCCAGCGGCAGGCTCAGCGCTGCGTTGGTCAGCGGCGCGATGTCGGGCAGGTGATGCGCGACCATCTGCTGGCAGGGAAAACCCCACAGGTACATGCCGTAGGAATAATCGCCGACGCGATTGAAGCCGTGCCAGGGCAGGCGATAGGCGAACCAGAACGTGAACGCAAGTTCGGCCAGTGCGAACAGCGGCGGCTGAATCCGCGTTTCGCTCGACAGCCAGCAGGCGAGCGCGAGGGCAATGACGAAGCCGCCGTGAACCGGAATGCGATCGCGCCAGATGTAGGCGAGCGCGCCGAGTGCAAACATCGCGCAGATGTGCAGGAAGCCGTCGAACGGCACCAGCGGCACGTAATCAGGCAAGAGCCAGCCGGCGACGAGCAGGGCGACGATCATGATCGTCGCGTACGCACGTCGCGCGAGAATGCCGAGCGTGCCGAGGATCGCCACCCACAGGTACATGCGCACTTCGGCGGGCAGCGTCCACAGCGACCCGTTGACGGTGGCACGGCGCGGGTTGTCGGTGAACACGCCGGGCAACTCCCAGCGCAGGTCGACGCCGAAATGCAGGTTGACCCATGGATAAGCGCGGGTCGCCGGACGATGCAGATAATCCTGCAAGCGCAACTGCGTATAGATCGCGCCCAACACGAATGCGCTCAGCAGCACGCAGGCCGCATAGGCCGGCAGCAAACGCAGTGCGCGCGCCCACATGAAAACCAGCACGTTGCGCCGACGCAGGAAGCTGCCGGTCACGAGGAAACCGCTCGTGGCAAAAAACAGGTCCACCGCAATGCTGCCGGAGTACGTCGGCCAACCGAGTGCCGTGAACAGCTCCGGCGGCCCCTTCTCGGCCATGATCGCGTACGCGTGGCCATAAATCACCAGCGCAGCGGCGAGGAAACGCAGCAGCAGGAAATTGTCCTCGCGCTGCGCGAGGCCATCGGCCAACGAGAAAAAACGTGTCTTCATCGTATGCCCCACCGATGGTCGTGGCGGACGATGCGTTCCGTGGGCATCACGAGACAGCGGAGAAGCCGACGAGGTCCACCCGCACCCACGGCACTGCGATGAACGCATCGCGCTTCAGTGCAAGCAGGCCATGGGCAGCACGGGCCGAGCGCGCATTCCACGTTGTGCAAGCATTCGCGCGCATGTCTGAGGTCCATGATGGGTCGGAATGGAGGCCGCGATTGTAACCATGATCGACGATACGTCGCCGCGAGGCGGCCCGCCCGCAATCTCCAGGGCGCGTCCGGCGTCACGCGCAGGTAAAATCCGCTTTTGCGGTGCAGCGGCGGCTTTCGTGGACGAATCGATCAGGAAATCTTCAAGCGGCACACGATTTTTCTGCGGACTGGTCTTGCTGACGGCCGTCGCCCTCATCGCGATACCGCCGTGGCAACTGCTCGCGGAGGGACCGTTCCATTGGGCTGTCGAACAACCGCAATGCTGGCAGGGGGCAATCGAAGCGCTTCTCCTTGCGCTGCTGATCGCTGCAGGCTTTGCCGTGAACGGCAAGGTCTGGGTCATCGCACTGGCTGCGGTGCCAGCGATGCTCTATCTGCGTCGCCATGCGGTGGATATTCCCTTGTTCATCGATCTGGTCTATTTCGAGATCGTCATGGGCCTGGGCATGGTGATACGGCAGGCATTGCGATCGCTGCCTTCGAGCGGTGCAGCGGATTACCTGCAGGCCTTCGTGCTCGGATTTCTCGCCTGGAGCGTTGCCGCCTGGGTGATGTCGGCGCTGGGATGGGGTTCGATCGGAAGTCTTCGCGCGCTCACGTTGGCGCTGGCGATGCCTGTCTTTGTTGCAAGGCATACGCCGTTCACGCTGTTCCTGTGGCGTCGAATGCGGGTGCAGGACAGGTCGGCGCGGATCTGTTGCGGCCTGCTCGCGGCATGGATTCTGGTGCTGTTCGCGCGCAGCAACGTTGTCGTCGGATACGACCCGCTGTGGTACGGATTGCGTGCGGAATATGTTCTCGATGCCGGCTCGTCGGTGTTCGAACCACTCGGACTGGTTTCACCGGTGAACTATTTTCCGAAGCTGTACGAAGTCTTCCTGTTGCCCGTGAGCGGACTCGGCGACTTCAGCGTCATCGATGGCATGACGATCCTGTTGCTGTTGCCGATCCTGCTGTGCTGTCGCCTGTTGCTGCGCCACCTCGGTGTCCCGGAGCGAGCACAGTGGGCCGTTCTCGGTTTGGTCGCGACGCTGCCAGCGCTTGCGAATACCGCGATTGGACCGAAGCCCGATGTGGTGGCGATGCTGTTTGTGTTGCTCGCCGCACTCGCAGCGTTCGATGCAGTGAGGTTGCGCTCGCCTGCAACGTTCGCATGGCTGTTTGCGTGCGCGATCCTTGCGTGCCTCGCGAAACTGACCGCGATTCCTTATGTAGCCGCACTCTCCTGCGCGGCCATGCTATTGGCGTGGCGCACGCGCAATTCCGCCGCGCCCGCGATCAGCGAGGAAATCCATGCGCCCCGAATTGCGTGGCTTGCGCTCGTCGCCGCCGTCATCGTCATGGTCATGGTCACTGCACGTACGTGGATCCTGACGGGCGTTCCGACGGTTGGGCCGGACCCCTTGCTCCGTCTCTGGCGAATCCTTGGCATGGACTTGCGCGAGCCCGCGGGAACGTTGCAATGGCTGTATCCGCAAAATTGGTCGGTCGTGCCGGGTGTCCTGTTCGATGTGATCTTCAGGCCACAGCACGACATGCTGAAAATGATCATCACGTGGATCGGCAATGTGTGGCTCTGGCTCGCTGTCGTTGCAATCGGTGCGGCCTGGATGCTGGGTGCGCGGCGTCAAAGTGGCGCAACGCCGTTGCCGCTGGCTGCGTTGGTCGCTGTAGGAGCCTACTTGTTCATTTGCCAGGGCTACGACACCCGCGGCAGCGACGGCAACTATTTCATCTACGCGGTCGTGCCTGCAATTCTCGTTGGTGCCGCCGCTGCACTCGTTCGCATCGAAATGCATGCGCGCGTTTCCGCGCTGGTCCTCGGCTGCCTCGCGGGTTTCGTTTTCGTCCAGGCAAGCTATTCATTCGTGAGTGCGGGATGGGGTCCGGGTACGCGCGCGATGGATCTGGATTTCCACCGCAGTTGGCACGACACACGCAAGCTGCGGCGTTCGACGCTGGCATGGGTGGGCCTTGAAGACATCGCCGACGATCTCAAGCGACGTTCGCGCAAGACACGGGTCATCGGATATACCGTCGACGTGGCCGGCATGTGGCTGCCGGCGCGCTATGAGCCGATCGAGCAGATCCTTTGGGCGCGTCCCCAATACGCGAATAGCGCCGAGGAATTTCGTCGCTTTCTCGCGAGCCAACATATCGATTGCATCGTCTTTCCGATAGAGGCCGGCTCGGTGACGTTCGGTGGGCAGCCGCTTGTTTCTGCCGTGGTCGCGGAAGTCGTCGACGAACTCGCATCGACACCGGGCGTGCGGCGCATCGACGATCGTCGTTACTACATGCTGGACATTTCCGGTATCGACGCGGCCGCGACGGCGTCCCGCCCGCCTATGTGAGCCCGCGTATTCGCGGACTGTCTGCCGGAGGCTACGCGTGAACGCAATCGCGCGGCATTCGCCCGCCGATGATCCGCTGTTCGCCAGCATACGGGCGGCGACGCAACACGGCGATCAGATGCGTCGGGGTGATCGTTCCCGCCTCGATCGCCGCCTCGTCGCGCGCGTGCACGCGATCGATGAATTCGCGGTCGCGCGTGCTGTTCGCGTCGAAATGCGGACCGAAGTTGCGGTCGATGAAGGGATCGACCACGTTTGCGTATGGAATGAACAATTCGAAATCGAAGCGGTCGACGAGCAGGCGCAGGATGTCCTGCGCGCGGATGCCTTCGAATCCTTCGCCCGAACAATCCCAGTCCTCGAACTGCTCTTCCTGGCGTTTGAGCTGGACGTTGTAGCGATAGTCCGCAGGAAGTTCGTTCCAGAATTCCTGCACGATCTCGAGTGCTTCAGGCCAGCGCATGTGGCCGTTGCGACCGATCATGTCCGATGTGATGAAGCGACCGTTCGGCTCCAGCGCCGCTTCCACCGCACCGAACAGGCCTTCGAGATTGAGCACGTGATGCAGGCTCTGGTTGGCCATCACCGCGGCATAACGTCCGGCTGGTTGCCAGTCGTTGAAATCGCCGACGACGGTGCGGATCTGCGCCGATACGCCGGCTTCCTCGGCGAGCTGTCGACCTCGCTCCAGCATCGCCTCATTGATGTCGATGCAATCGATCGTGAATTCGCGCACGCCACGCTCGACGAGCATCGCTGCGACACGCACCTCGGTATCGCCATTGCCGCAACCCAGGCTCGCGAAACGCGCTGGTGACGAAGCTGCATCCGCGCACGCGCGCTCGAGGTAGTTTGCGAAGAACGCGTCCGGGTGGGAAAAACCGGCGAGTTCGAGTTTGGGCCGCAGGTACTTGTTCGACCAGTAGTGGAAGATCTCGGGCA
>JBDSBK010000517.1:0-17571 GCA_039921645.1 Dokdonella sp. | reverse complement strand
GCTGGCGTACGCAATGCGCTTGATGAAGCGCAACCGCAGATCATCTTCCACCTGGCCGCACAATCGCTGGTGCGCCGCAGCTATGTCGAGCCTGTCGAGACGTTCGCGACCAATGTGAGCGGGCTGGTGAACCTCTTCGAAGCGATACGCGCTTGCGCATCCGTGCGTGCGGTCGTCAACGCGACCACCGACAAGGTGTACCAGGATCACGCAACCCCCAACGGCTACAACGAGAGCGATCCGTTGGGCGGGCACGATCCCTACAGCACGTCGAAGGCCTGCGCCGAACTCGTCAGCGAGTGCTATCGCAAGAGCTACTTCAGCGGCGTCAGCCAACGTGCGCCGCGCGTCGCCACGACACGCGCTGGCAACGTGATCGGTGGCGGCGACTGGGCCGACGACCGCTTGGTGCCGGATCTCGTGAGGGCTGCGGCGGCCGGGACGACGCTGCGCATCCGCAATCCCGATGCGGTGCGACCGTGGCAGCACGTACTCGAACCGCTGTCGGGCTATCTGCAACTCGGCCAACGCCTGCTTGCCGGCGAAGCAATCGAAGGCGCATGGAATTTCGGTCCTTCACGCGATGCAACCTTGCCCGTACGCGAACTGGCGGCGCGACTGCAGGCGCGTTGGCCCGGCGTCCACACTGAATCGGCAGCGGGTCGGCATCCGCACGAAGCAGCGATCCTGTCCCTCGATTGCAGCAAGGCTGAGCGCGAGCTCGGCTGGCGGCCGGTCTGGGATGCCGAAGTGACCATCCAGCGCACGATCGACTGGTATCGCACATTCCACGAGAGCGGACACCTGCGCAGTGCGGACGATCTGCACAATTACGTCACGGATGCGCGCAAAGCAGGGCTCGAGTGGGCGCTTGCCGCATGAATGGAATGAAATTGCAGCCGACATCATGGGGCGGACTGTGCGTGATCGAGACGATGCCCATCGTTGATGCTCGCGGCCGCTTCGTGCGCGTTTTCTGCGAAGACGAGCTGGCCGCATTGCGCCCCGGGCTGCATTTTCCGCAGATCAACCTGTCGACCTCCTTTGCGCGCGGAACGGTGCGCGGCATGCATTTCCAGCGCCCTCCCGCGGCGGAGGCCAAGCTGATCCGATGCTTGCGCGGCCGCGTGTTCGATGTCGCAGTCGATGTGCGCGCCGGTTCGTCGACATTCCTGAAATGGCAGGCGATCGAACTCGATGCAGACTCGCCTCGACAGATCTTCATTCCCGAAGGCTTTGCTCACGGCTTTCAGGCGCTCACCGACGATGTGCAGCTGTTGTATATGCATACCTCTCGCTGGAATGCCGACTACGAATGCAGCTTGCGCCACGACGATCCGGCACTCGCCATAACCTGGCCGCTGCCGGTCACGCAGGTATCGGGCAAGGACCGTCTGGCCCCCTTGCTTGATGCCGCGTTTGCAGGAGTCGCCTCGTGAAATGTCGCTTCTGCGCCACGACGCTCGATGATCCGTTGCTCGACAACGTGTTCGTGGACCTCGGCACTGCGCCTCCATCGAATGCATTCCTGTCGCAGGATGCCTTGTCCAGACCGGAGCTGCACTTCCCGCTCAAGCTGCATACCTGTCCACGGTGCCTGTTGGTACAGGTGGACGAAGTGCAGGCGCATGGCGAGCTGTTTGCGCCGAACTATGCTTATTTTTCCTCGTATTCCGCATCATGGCTCGCCCACGCGGAACGCTACGTCGAACGTGCTGCGACGCGGCTCGATCTCGACAAATACAGTCTCGTTGTCGAAATCGCCTCGAACGACGGCTATCTGCTGCAGTACGTTCGTGCACGCGGCATTTCTTGCGTCGGCATCGAGCCCACGGCAGGAACAGCTGCGGTCGCGCGCAGCCGTGATATCGACACCATCATCGAATTCTTTGGGCATGCTTTCGCGCGCCGCTTCGTCGAGGAACGCCGCCGCGCCGACCTGATCGTCGCGAACAACGTGCTTGCGCACGTGCCCGACCTCAACGACTTCGTCGCTGGAATGGCCGAACTCCTGGCGCCGCAAGGCGTGATCACCGTCGAGTTTCCGCACCTGCAGCAACTGGTCGCACAGCGCCAGTTCGACACGATCTATCACGAGCATTTTTCGTATTTCTCGCTGCACGCCGTACGCACCGTGTTTGCAGCGCACGGCCTGCGCGTGTGGGACGTCGAGACGTTGCCGACCCATGGGGGTTCGTTACGGGTGTGGGCCGCACACGACGGCGCAGCGCGAAGTGAGACGCCTGCGGTCTCCGCGTTGTTCGCCGAGGAAAAAGCCGCCGGAATGCTCGGTCTGGACTACTACCGCGGCTTCCAGGCCGCTGCCGATGCGGTCAAGAATGGTCTGCTCGCCTTCTTGCTCGACCAGCAGCGCAGCGGACTCCGCGTCGCCGGCTATGGGGCAGCGGCAAAAGGCAACACGCTGCTCAACTATGCGGGCGTACGCCGCGACCTGTTGCCGTATGTGGTCGATGCATCGCCGCACAAACAAGGACGCTATCTGCCCGGATCGCGTATCCCGGTCGTGGCCGAACAGCATTTGCGCGACGACCGGCCGGACATCGTGCTGATCCTGCCCTGGAACCTGCGCGAGGAGATTGCCGGCCAGCTCGGCTACATTCGGGAATGGGGCGGACGCCTCGCGACGGCAGTGCCGACTATGATGGTGTCGTGAGTTCCAACCTGCCCAGACGCATCTACTACACCAAGCCATCGATTACGGCGTTGGAGGTCAGTTACGCCTCCGATGCGGCAGCCAATGGCTGGGGCGAGCACTGCTATGACTACATCCATCGTTTTGAAGGCCTGTTCCGCGCGCACCTCGACGTCAAACACGCAATCGCCACGTCCAGCGCCACCGGCGCATTGCATGTCGGGATGGCCGCGCTCGGGATTGGACAAGGCGACGAGGTCGTGCTCGGCGACATCAACTGGATCGCTTCGGCGGCGCCCATCACCTATCTCGGCGCAACACCGGTGCTGGTCGATGTACTCGCGGACACCTGGTGCCTGAATCCAGCCGCGGTGGAAGCGGCTATCACGCCGCGCACGAAAGCCATCCTCGCCGTGCACTTGTACGGCAACCTCTGCGATCTCGATGCGTTGCTGGATATCGGCAGGCGTCACGGCATTCCGGTCATCGAGGATGCCGCCGAAGCCATCGGCTCGATCTGGCACGGACAGCGCGCCGGTTCCATGGGTGCATTTGGCGCGTTTTCTTTCCACGGTACGAAAACCGTAACCACGGGCGAAGGCGGCATCTTCGTGACCAACGATGATGCGCTCTACGAACGCGCGCTCACCTTGTCCAATCACGGCCGCGCCCGCGGCGAGACAAAGCAGTTCTGGCCGGAAACCATCGGCTTCAAATACAAGATGTCGAATGTGCAGGCGGCCATCGGATGCGCTCAGATGGAACGCATTGACGAGCTGATCTCCGGCAAGCGGCGCGTCTTTGAGTACTACCGCGACGCACTGCGCGATCTGCCGCTGAGCATGAACCCGGAACCAGCAGGGACCACCAATGGCTACTGGATGCCGACCATGGTTGTTGACGCGGGTATCCGGTTCGACCGTGAGTCACTACTGACCGCATTCATGACAGACAACATCGATGGGCGAGTATTTTTCTGGCCGCTCTCATCGCTTCCCATGTTTGAAGCACGATTGGAACACCACGTTAGCCATTCCTTGTCGGCCCGAGCTGTAAACCTGCCCAGCTATCATGATCTCAGCAGCCGCGACATAGATCGGGTCTGTGCGTTTGTCTCATCATGTATCAACAAAACCATGCCATGAACCATCCCAGTCGCATCTGCGCAAAACACGCAAAAGCCGATTTGAAGCGCGATAGCATGCCTGCCATGCCGAAAACGGCGATATGACGATTCTCGGTATCGACTTGGTCTACTCCATGATCAATCGTCAGCTCATGCGGGGGCCAGTCGCTGCGTGACCACTGCTAACTGCATGACCGGCCCGGACTGTCTGGTGATCTCGCAGCCGATGTATTTCCCATGGCCAGGATTGCTTGAGCAAATTCGCATGTGCGAAACATTCGTTCACTACAGCGATGTGCAATTCTCCAAGGGTAGCTTTACCAATCGAGTACAGATCAAGACTGCACAAGGCATCCGATGGCTTTCGGTACCTTTGCGTAGACTTGGGCTTGGTCAGCGCATTGACGAGGTTGCTACCGACGAGAGCGTTGACTGGCGCCGCAAGCACTGCGACCAGTTACGCCAAGCCTATGCCGACGCGCCCTTCAGGATCGAGATGCTCAACCTGGTCGAGAAGGTGTTCTCCGATA
Organism: Dokdonella sp.; assembly: GCA_039921645.1. GTDB lineage: Bacteria > Pseudomonadota > Gammaproteobacteria > Xanthomonadales > Rhodanobacteraceae > Dokdonella_A. The sequence continues at coordinate 13,262 of JBDSBK010000517.1, read as the reverse complement.
GCTACCCATCTATCGCCAAACTGTCGATCGCCTCAACTATGGCCTTGGCACGCTATTTCACCCTCGATTGTGGTCGCCGTTTCCACGACTCCAGTAATCTGGACGTTCCGGGTGCGAGCACGTCTCGCGTGGTAGACATCTGTCGACGGCTGAACGCGAACCGATATCTCACTGGGCACGGCGCACGGAACTACCTGGATCATGCCCGTTTCGAGTCGCATGGAATCGGGGTTTTTTATGCTGGATACAGCCTCACTCCCTACCCTCAGCAACATGGTCCGTTCATGCCCTATGTGACCGCGCTCGACCTCGTCGCCAACTGCGGCAAGGCAGGTGTCTCTTGCATCGCTGGACAGCCGATACCGTGGAGGCAGTTCCTTGCATCTGCGGCCGCCTCACCCGGGGGCGAATGACAATGCAGGATTTGAATGCTGTCGCCTCCGAGTATCTGCCCAGCGCCGCGACTGAGCTGGAGAACGATCTCATCCTTCACTGGTATCCGGCGCGAATTATCGCCCGCTGCGGTCAGGTAGATTCGTTGCTCGAACTCGGTCTTGGGCATGGTTTCACCGCACACCTGTTCGCGGCCTGCTGCCAACGCCACGTCGTCGTCGAGGGGTCCACGGTCGTCATAGACCGTTTCCGCAAAACCCATCCGAACTTCGAAGGAGACCTCGTCGAAGGATACTTTGAGCGATTCTCGACCGACGAGCGCTATGACGTCATTGTCATGGGTTTCGTGCTGGAGCATGTCGACAATCCGGAACTCATCCTGGCTCGCTATCGTAATTATCTGAAACCCGGCGGCAGGATGTACGTTGCCGTTCCGAACGCGAAATCGCTCAACCGCCGGCTTGGTCGCGAGTTGAACCTGATCAAAGATATCTATGCGCTTAACGCAAATGATCTGGCGCTTGGTCACCAACGGCAGTATTGCCGGGACTCCTTGCGTACGACGCTTGAACGCGTCGGGTTGCGCATCACACACGAGGAAGGCATTTATCTGAAACCGTTGCCGCTCTCGGTGCTCAGAACCATGCCAGACTTTCGCGAAAACCTGCAAGCGATGTTGAAGGTCGGCATTGACTTTCCCGACTTATGCGTTGCTTTGCTCGCGGAGGTGATCTCCGAATGATGACCGCGGCCATCATCGGCATCCACTCCATGCTGGGACGAGCCCTCGCCACGGAATTGCGTTCTCGCGGGGTGGGTATTGTCGGTGTCGGCCGAGGCGTGGGTCACGACGTCGCGATGGACCTGACGGAACCGTTCGCGCCAAACAAGGTTACTCCCGCTCCGCTCAACGTGACGTTCCATTGTGCAGCCTCGTTTGCAGACGACAGCCCGGAAGGCACACGGAACAATATCGCGACGAACACGCTCGGCATCGCCACCGTGCTTGAGTTCATGCGGGCATTCGACTGTCGTCGCTGCATCTATGCAGGAACAATTTCATCATTCAAAGATGCCGACCCAAACGGGCTGTCAAGCTACGGCCTCTCGAAATTGATGGGCGAGCAGATCCTGCACTGGGGTCTGGAACGGGATGGTGGAATGTTTTGCAGCCTGCGGTTACCACAGCTTTACGACACCGATGGTCTCAGTTGCGTCCACCAGCCTTGGTTCGGGCGAATCATCGCATACGCGTCGCGCGGCCAATCGCTTCACTTGCCACCCAGCCGAAGTGAGCGCAATTTCCTTCATGTCGAAGATGCAGCCAGACTGATGATTCGTGCCGCTGACGATGGTCTGACTGGGACATGGCCTCTTTGTCATCCGGAACGGCTGACCACTACGCAGATCGCTGAACTGGCCTACCGCGAATTCGACTGCGGTGGCGGCATCATCATCGACGAATCCAAGGTGCCGTTTCGGCCAATTCATTTCCCCGAAAGCGAGGGCCTGTTCGAACGACTTCGGGACCGACCGCAGATCACGATGGCGCATGGCATCGCGCTGATCCGTCGTTCCGGCCAAGCCGCGAACTTTGGCCCTTTGGACGTTCAATGAGCACCGACCACCGGCGGAAGATCACGGTGTTGGTAACCGGCGTCGGTGCCATCATCGGACAGGGGATCATCCGCAGCCTGCGCAAATCGCACCATCGTGTCCGAGTTCTCGGAATCGATCGCAGCCAATGCTCGCCGGGCTCCCGCCTCTGCGACGCATTCATCCAGAAACCAGCATGCGAAGAGAACCACCCGGATTACCTGGCTTTCTGGCTGACTACAACCAGAGAACAACACGTGGACTTGGTGCTTCCCGGACTTGAGGTGGATGTTGCTTTTCTGAGTCAGCACCGGGCCTCCTTTGAAAGCCAAGGAACAGTCTTGGCACTGAATCGCCACGAGTTGATCGAATTGTCGTCCGACAAATGGCTGCTCGGCGAAGTGCTTCGCCGCCATGATTTGCCGTTGATTCCCTCGATGCTTCCATCAAACTGGGATGATGCTATCCGCGAGCTCGGAATGCCGCCGTTGCTATTCAAGCCTCGCACAGGTAACGGTTCCCGCGGCATCGTGAGACTCGATTCCGAGGAGGACTTCAATTACTGGAGCCATCGCGCCGGCAAAAACGCCATGTTGCAGCGAATCGTGGGTAATGACGACGAGGAATTCACTGTCGGCGTTTTCGGATTGGCTGACGGCACGGCGGTCAAGCCCATTGTGTTCCGCCGACGTTTGTCCGCTGCCGGGAACACGCAGAAGGCCGAGGTGGTGGATGATTCGACCATCGAGGAAGCGAGCATGGAGCTCAGCGCATTGTTCCGGCCGATCGGTCCCACCAACTATCAGTTTCGCAAAGAAGCGGGCATCGCCTATCTACTCGAGATCAACCCGCGGTTCTCGAGCAGCAATTCCCTTCGTACTGCATTTGGCTACAACGAAGCCGACATGGCGATAGAGTATTTCCTGCTCAATCAACGCCCGCGTGTGCCACGCATTCTGAGTGGCACCGCTTGGCGATACAACGAGGATTTCGTGATTCATGATTGCGATTCTGTCTGACATCCACGGCAACCTTTCAGCGCTCGAAGCAGTCGTACAGGACGCACTGGCTCGTGGATGCACACGATTCATCTCCCTCGGCGATGTCGCAGGCTACTATGCGCAACCCGGAGAGTGCATAAATATCCTTCGGGAGCACGATGCGATCAACATCATGGGGAATCACGATGGCTACCTGGTTTCGGACACTAATTGTCCGCGGTCCAGAGTGGTCGCTGCGATCATCGAATATCAGAAGACGATCACCGATGAGAGTCAGAAGACATGGCTCCGTCAGTCGCTTCCGCTCCTGCGCGAATCGGATCGTCTCTACGTGCATGGCGGCCCCTCAGACCCACGCGATCAGTACCTCTACAATGTCTCCGAACGGACCTTACCCGCGGACGTTGGGTATCTCTTCGCGGGCCACACGCACGTCCAGGCACTAGTGCACTTCGCCAATGGCACGTTCTGCAATCCTGGCTCAGTCGGCCAGCCGCGTGACGGGGATTCTCGCGCCGCTTACGCGGTGATCACCGAGAACACAATCTCGATGCATCGGGTCGCATACGATATCGACCGGACAGTTGCCGCCATGCGCAGCGCCGGATTTGACGCTTTCTACTACGAAAATCTGTACATCGGTGCCCAGCTTGGTGGCAGGATCGACAAAATCACAACTACTTGAACTGGAAAGAAGGAACAATGAACTCCAATGAACAATTCGAGCGCGAAGTAGAGCGGAACATTGAACGACTGGGCGCGTCGAAGGAGCTCAAGCGCGCGAGTGTTGACTGGATGCTGCTGGCAAGCGCCACCGGCGCCTATTCCTATAACTTCAAGTCGCTGGGGCGACCGCTAATCCAGTTCCCACAGGATATCGTCGCAATGCAGGAGCTGATCTGGGCAGTCCGCCCTGATCTGATCATCGAGACCGGCATTGCGCACGGAGGCTCACTTATCATGAGTGCTGCACAGCTGGCACTGCTCGACTACTGCGACGCCGTGAGCAGTGGAAAAGTGCTCGATCCGCAAGCTGCGCAGCGCCGCGTCCTCGGGATCGACATTGATATACGCGCGCACAACCGCGTCGCAATCGAAGCACACCCAATGGCTCATCGGATCGACATGATCCAAGGCTCGTCGATCGATCCGGACGTTATCGCGCATGTTCGCGCGGCGGCGGCCGGCCATGAACGGGTTATGGTGATCCTCGATTCCAACCATACCCACGCCCATGTGCTCGCGGAACTTGATGCCTATGCGCCGCTGGTCAGCGCCGGAAGTTATTGTGTGGTATTCGATACCCTCATCGAGGACCTGCCCGAAGGCACTTATCCCGAGCGAGCATGGGACGTAGGCGACAACCCGAAAACCGCAGTGCGCGAATTCCTCTCCGGCAATCGCGATTTCGAGGTGGATGAGGACATCGAGGCGAAACTGCTCATCACCGTCGCACCCGGCGGCTACCTCCGGCGCACGCGCTGAACGCAATCAGGAAGAACGCGATGAGTACCGACCGCGACTGGGAGAAGTGGGGACGCAACGATCCTTACTTCGGCGTGCTCAGCGATAACCGTTTTCGCGCGCAGAGCATTTCAGACGAAGACCGCGCGACGTTTTTCCAGACCGGCGAGACGCACATCGGATTTTTGCTCGACATCATCCGCAGCCGCTTCGACCCTTCATTCCAGCCTGGCAACTCCCTCGATTTTGGGTGCGGCGTCGGTCGGCTCCTGATTCCGCTCGCCCGCTGCAGTCGCCATGCGACCGGAGTCGATGTCTCTGCCTCGATGCTCGCGGAAGCACGGCACAACTGCCGAGCCGCAGGCGTCCAAAATGTTGACTTTGCAGGTTCCGACGACCAACTGAGCGAGGTCGCGTGCGACTACGACTTGATCCACTCGCATATTGTGTTCGCCCATATCCATCCGAGCCGCGGCCATACGCTCATCGAGGGATTGGCGCGCAAGGTGAATCCACGTGGATTCATTGCCATCCAGGTGCTGTATTCATGCAGCGCACCTCGTTGGAAGCGAGCCATGGTGAAATTGCGCTACCACATCCCGCTCGTGAATGCGTTGCGCAATGCCGTGCGCGGCCGGCCGTTGCGTGAACCTCCGATGCAATTGCACGTCTACAGCTTGCCCGACATACTGAGTTCGCTGAATCGTCTCGGGTTCGAGCATGCCCTGCTCGTCACCGACAAGTTCGACAACGCGCAATTCGACTCCGTCATCCTGATCGCGCAGCGCGCTTCCACTGTTGCTGCGTAGAAAACCGCATGCCACGCCTGCGCGACAACGTCCTGGCCAATTACGCTGGACACATGTGGGTAGCCCTGATGGGTTTCGCCTTCGTGCCTGCCTACTTGCGTTACCTCGGTGCGGAACAATTTGGCATGGTCGCGTTCATGCTGAGCCTGCAATCGATATCGCTGTTGCTCGATTTCGGCGTGGGCGTGTTTCTCAACCGGGAGTTGGCGCAGCGAGCGCACGACCCTGAGCGTCGCGGCGGAATCGCACGTCTGATTCGAAGCTTCGAATGGCTGGTGTGGCCGATGGCGGCGATCATCGCCGTCGCGATATTCGCGTGCAGCGGATCGCTCTCGGCCCACTGGTTGAAGTTGGACAATCTCACCCAGTCGGATGCCGACCATGCGATCAAACTCATAGGAATGACGGTTGCGTTGCTGTGGCCATCCAGCTTCTACACTGCCGCACTGTCCGGGCTGGAGCAGCAACTTCGCCTCAACGCACTCGTAATGGCCTTCGCCACCTTGCGTTATGCCGGCGTACTGGCCGTATTGATGTTCACCGATACCGGCCTTCAGGGCTTCCTTTGCTGGTACGCGATCGTGGCCGGGGCACAGACCGTCTGCAGCGCGTGGTTGCTGTGGAAGACGATACCTGCTGCGACGCTGCCATTGGGTTTCGACCTGCAGGAGATACTCGGCGCTCGCCACTTCGCGCTCGGCGTGTTTGCGCTCACTGCTCTAGGGCTGCTGCTGAACCAGCTCGACAAGCTCACGCTCTCGGCGCTGCGGCCGTTACAGGAATTTGGCTACTACGCGATTGCAGTTACGGTCAGTGGCGGACTTGGCAGGCTGGTGCAACCCATGTTCAGCGCGGTCTACCCGCGACTCAGCCGCCTGGTCGGCAGCGGCCAACAGCAGGAACTGGCGAATCTCTACCATCTGGCAAGCCAGATCGTCGCCGTGGTGATCGCAGCCATCGCAGGCGTGATCTGCACCTATCCGGGACCGGTGCTCCTGCTGTGGACCGGAAACGCCGAAATATCTTCCCAGGTTGCGTTGCCACTTGCGCTGCTCTTCGCGGGAACGGCGATCAACGGGACCTTGAATCTCCCGTATGCGTTGCAACTGGCACACGGGTGGACGCGGTTGGCGACATTCGCCAACCTGGTTTCTGTGCTGATTGCCATTCCGTTGTACGTCATCGCGATCAAGCAATTCGGAATGACCGGTGCCGCGTCAGTCTGGTTTGCGATCAATCTTTGCAATTTCCTTTTCGGACTGCCACTGATGCACCGTCGCTTGTTGCGCGGCGAACTGCGAACTTGGTACCTCCACGACATTTTGCCGCCGGCACTCTCGACCACGATCATCTGTCTTATGGCCCGGACGATGCATCCGCAGGTGGACCGAGATCTTGCCGGGGTGGTATGGCTGATCCTGCTAGGCATCGCCACGCTTTTCTCTGCGACTGTCGCTTCTGGCGGCGTCAGGCGCATGCTGGTCCGCTACATCCGATCCGACCGCAGCTTGCGATGATGTCCCTACGGCGCCCGCAGCAAGTGTCCGTAGCGACTACGAAGATCGCTGCGCGATCGCACCATGCGGCGCTCCACCGCTCGATAGGATCCGGTTAGCAGGCGTTGCGCACCGGGGACGTTCAAGCATACGAATGCCAGCAGGCGAAGCGTACAGGCGCTCATTCGATCGGAATACGCGGTTTCCAGCGCCTGCGCCGCGTCCCGTGCAAATTCGTGACGACCGGCGGCGAGTGCGTTCGCGCCCCGCCGGAACAACATGCGCCGTGCATCTGCGTGCAATGCGCCGAGCAAGCCCTCTCGATCAGCGGCGTCGAGCTGCTCGAAAACTTCGACATTGCGGAACATTTTCTTCCAACCTGGCCAGAACGACGATAGGGGTTGTGTCGCACTGAGGGACGCCGAACTGAGCGTGAATACGGCGGACGGATGCTTGCGCAAAACGAAGGGATGGGAGGCTGCCGCCTTGAGCGTGAAATCGAGATCTGCCGGCCCCAGAACTTCCCAATCCGGAGTTCCGATGCAGTCGAGAATCTCGCGCCTGAAGAGAATACCGGTCCACGTTGGCGCTCGTCCATGTGTCGAAGCCAGCACACCTTCGGGCGGCAGGAAAACGCCTTCCCTCGACCATCGTTCGAGGCGCGCGTCCCAGATCGTGCCCTGCTCGTCGACATTCAAGGTAAGCCCGGCCCAGAACATGGCTTCGGGATGGGCGTCGAGATCCGCTAGCGCGCTCCGGTAGAAATCAGGCAGCAGGTAGTCGTCGTCCGACACGATAGAGAAGAAGGGAGTCGTGACGCTGCGCAATCCGAACTCGAAGTTCGCGGGGGCGCCGATGTTTTCGGCATGACACACGTAGTCGATCCTCGGATCGCTTGCAGCCAATCGCGCCACGACGTCGCATGTCGCGTCACCCGAGGCGTTGTCGAGTACGCGCACGAGCAGGGATGCGCCCTGCTGCTCCAGCGCACTTTCGATCGCACGGCGCAGGAGCGCAGGCCGGCGGTATGTGGGGATGATCGTGGTGATCAAAGGCGATGTCTGCACGAGGCTAGCCGATCATCGGCGTCGGCGGCCTAGTGGCCAGCTCCACGCGCAGGATGGCGACGATGCGGGTGGCCGCATGACCGTCGCCGTACGGCGAACCGCCGCGAGCCATCCTGGCATATTCCACAGGATCGTCGAGCAATCGGGCGGCAGCCACGACTATCGCATCGCGCTGCGTGCCAACCAGCTGTGCGACACCCGCATCGATCGCCTCCGGTCGTTCGGTTTGCTCCCGCAGGACGAGAACGGGTTTGGCCAGCGCAGGGGCCTCTTCCTGAACTCCACCGCTATCGGTAAGAATCAGCGTCGCCTGACGCATGAGATCAACGAAGTCGAAATAGTCCTGCGGCGGCAGCAACCCGATTCGCGCGTGGCCTGCGAGCATCTCATGCGCGCACGCTTTTACACCCGGATTGGGGTGCACGGGGTAGATCACATCGATATCTGCATACCTCTCCACGAGGTCGCGCACGGCGCTGAAGATGTCCCGAAGCGGTTGGCCGAAGCTCTCGCGTCGATGCGCGGTCAACAACAAGAGCCGTTTGTCACGCGCGCGCAAAGGCGCGAGTCGATCCACCGTAAGCAGTAACGTGTCGATGCCGGTGTTTCCGGTCACGCGAATGCTTGCGCGATCTATCCCTTCGGCACGCAGGTTTGCCGCAGCTCTCTCGGTCGGCGCGAAGTGCCAACGTGCGATCCGCGCCACCATCTGACGATAACCCTCTTCCGGAAAAGGCTGGTTCAGGTCGCCGGTGCGCAAGCCCGCCTCTACGTGACCGAAGGGAATACGCCGATGAAATGCAGCAAGGGCGGCAACCAGCACCGTTGTCGTATCGCCTTGCGCAAGGACTGCATCCGCAGCCTCCTCCGCGAGAACGCGGTCCAGCGCCGGCAGCATGCGGGCGACAAGCTCGGCGGGGGTCTGGTCATCGGTCATCACGTCAAGATCGTGATCGACGCGAATATCGAGGCGCGCGAGCATCTGATCGAGCAGCTCCCTGTGTTGCGCGGTCGCGATCACCACACAGCGCGCCCAGGCAGCTGCCCGGAGCAAGGCGATCACCGGCGCCATTTTTATCGCCTCCGGGCGGGTACCAATGACACACACGACTGTTACTAGCGCTGCCACCGGATCAGAGTCTCCGTGCGAAGGGGGCTTCAGGCGTCAGCGCAAGTTCTGCGGCCAATGTCGCGCTGATGCTCGACCAGTCCATTCCAGGCGGCATGTGCACCATGCGACGCTCGGCGAGCTGCGCCTGAATTGCACGCGCAAGGTCTTCGGAATCGCCGGGTTCCGCCAGCAACTCGCCAAGGCGCTCGGCCTGCTCCGGGAAATTCATCGTCAGATTCGGCGTGCGCGTCGCAACAATCGGCCGCTGGCAAGCGATCGCCTCGGCAATCTTGTTGGAAGCGCCCGCGTCCATGAAAGCTGATCTTCGGTAGGGAATGGCGAGAAGATCGCAACTGGCCAGCATCGCGGGCATGCGCTCATACGGCACGTCGCCGGCGAATCGCACACCGGGAACGTTCAGATCCAGGTCCGCCGGCGGCTTGCCGCCGAGCAAAAGTTCGAGCGGACTGCCCCGCGCGCGCAATCGACTCACCGCGGCGATCAGATCTTGCACGCCGCGATCCGGCTCCATTCCACCGAAGTAGCCAACGATCGAAGTGTCCTCGGCCAATCCAAGAGCGCGGCGGCTCGCGAGCCGATCCAAGGGGCGGAACCGACTGCTATCGAGACCATTCGGGACAAGGTGGTTCGATCCCTGGTTTGCGCCGAGGTTTTCCATCAATGCACGACTCGCGAACAGGCGCGCGTCCGCGCGACGGAGGAGGAAATCGAAGGAGTCAAAGCCGAAGAAACGGTGGTAGCCCTCAAATTCGTCGTATTTGTCGTAGACATCAAATACGAGTCGGGCGCGCAGACGGCGGGCAATTCGGTATGCAAGCAATCCGATATAGCAATCGCCACTCGCGACAACCACTCGCGGCATCTCGTCAATTCTTTTGCGAGAGAATAGTTCAACTGCTGCACGTCCAATCGCGGCGCCGCTGAACACCGGGGTCGACAATACATCAAGTGCACCATCGACGACGCTCGCCTTTTCGCGGCTGTGATAGTCGATGAGCCACAAGCGCGTCCGCAAGCCCACGTCTGCCCAATGCCAAGGCAGCTGGTAGATGCGGCCATAACGTTCGCGCAATGCATCGCGATTCGTGTAGAAGCGCTTGCCGATGAACAGCACACTCAAGGACTCGCCTCCCGCCGAAACGTGTAGATGAGCGTCGGAATGATTCGAATGAAGGGCCTCAGCAAAACGCTCGGAACATTCGCCACGAATCTCGCCACCGTCGATCGCGTGCCTTCCACTTCAAATATGACGTGCAACGCTTCGATGCATCGGTTTCTCCATTCGAATCCAGCATCCGACAACAGGCGCTCGAGCTGTTTCATCTGCAACGGCTCGCAATCATAATCTTCTCCCCTGCGCATCGCGCGCAGGTAAGGCGTACGCCACGCGCGCGGCAGCCAACTCAGGAAAGTCAGATTGTAGTGAGGCTCGACCAGCATCCATCGGTTGGGTACCGCCAGGTAGCCGATGCCATCTTGGCGCAGCACGCGTTTCAGTTCGTCAAGATGCTCCCGCTGCGCTTGTTCATCGCCCACATGTTCGATGACGTGGTTCGTCAGCACCACGTCGAAAGACTCATCGGCGAACGGCAACTTTGTGTCGTGCACTTGCTGGTAGCGATAACCGTCGGTGACGAGGCGATTGTCGTGGACGTCCACGGCGTCCACCTCGCAGCGCAAATCGGAGTGGGTCCCGAAGTAATGCGCGATGCCACCGGAACCCGTGCCGACCTCGAGCATGCGCATCGGCTGAGGCCGTCTGGCGAGGTCGAGCACGCGTTCAATCTTCAGGCCTTTCAGGCGACGCGACTCAAGATCGAGCACCGCATGCGGCTGACGCGACGCCGCACCACTCATCGTTACGTCGCTCCCGCATGCGCCTTTATGGGATTCAGTCATGTCGCGTGCCCAGCATGGGTCGCAGCTTCTCGCCGAAAGCAGGCCACGCGAACGACTCAGCAAAAGCCTTGCACGATTCCCGCATTGCTTCCCCGCCGCCCAGCGTTTCCAGCACCGCCGTGGCCATCCCCTGCGCATCGCCGGGACGAATCAGACGACCGGATCGTCGTTCAACCACTGCGTCGACAACGCCACCCGTAGCGTAGGCCACGGTCGGCATGCCATGCGCTGCGGCCTCGACAGCAACCATGCCGAAGCCTTCCGGGTCGTCGCGGATATGCCGCACCGGAAAGACATGCACGTCGGCAACGTGGTATAAAATTTCCAGTTCGCTGTCGCTGATCAGTCCGAGAAACCGGATATTCCGGCCCACGCCATTGACATCGGCGATCGCCTGGATGCTCTCACGACTCTGGGTTTCCGCATGCAAGGCCTGCTTCGGCGCATCCCCTACGATCAACAGAATGACGTCCGGCTTGACGGCGACAATCTGCGGAAGCACGTCGGCTACGAATTCGCGCATTCCCTTTCGTTGGCTCAGGCGGCCCACCGACAACAGCACGCTGCAGCGTCCGAGCTGATGGCTCACGCGATAGTCGGTTGCAGCTTGCGGATCTGAAAGGGCATGCGGCAGCTCGACGCCCGGATGGACGATTCCAATGCGATCGGCGTCGACGCCGGCTTCTATGGCCCGTTCGCGCGTGGCATGGCTGTTGGCAATGACGCGGTCCATGCGCCGGATAGACGGCAACCACAGCGCGCGGTAGACGAAATGTTGCACGGTCAGGTCGAGGCCATGAACGTAGACGGCGGAGGTTGCGCCGCATGCCTTGGACGCGAGTCCTGCCAAGGGCGCTGTCAGGCCACTGCCAGCCAACACGATATCGGGGCGCCAACTCTGCGCCACACGCAGCGCCTTCCACTGCGCACCGATCAGGAAGCGTGGCAGCGGCTTGAGCGACACCTCCTCGACTGCAACGCCGTGCGGTGCCAAGGCGGCGGCGCCGGCAGGTCCGATCACGCGCACTTCGGCATGCTTGGCAAGCTCCTCGGCCATATGCCAATTGAGGCGTTCCATGCCGCCCACCAAGGGAGGCAGGTTGCGGGTGATGATGAGAATGCGGGGGCGCACAGAGTTTGTCATCGTGCGGGTGAGCAGTGTCTACGCACGGCCATCCGGTATCCCTCCGCGCGGCTCATGCGACATGTCCACAATGTCATGCGGACTGCCGCCCATATTCACGTATCGCGCCGATAAGTCAGTGCGGTAATCTGTTCAGATATGAGTCCGATCAGGAACACAATGACCGCCGCGCTCCACATCAGCGTACTCATGTTGGTCAAACGACCGAACGCCAAATAGGTGTGGAGGTAGTTCGCGCACCCAAGCATGAAGAAAACGGCGCTGGCCGGCACGAACAGCTTCAACGGTGAATACAGCGTGGCAATCTTGAAGATGATGAGGAGGAAGCGGAAGCCGTCGCGAATGGGTTTTATGTGGCTTTTGCCGACGCGTTTCGCGACCGGAATTGGTTCGTAGGCAACCGCATACGCGCTTCGAAAGAACGCCATCGTGCACGTGGTGGGATATGAAAAACCGTTCGGCAGCAAGTGTAGGAATTCGCGAAACTTGTCGGCGCGCACGGCGCGAAAGCCCGAGGTAAGGTCCTTGACCTCGAAACCCGTCATGCGACTGGCTAGCCAGTTGTAGATCGAATTCGCAATGCCGCGGCTGACACCGGCTTGGCCGGACCAGTCGCGCGCTCCCACAACCATGTCCATGCCCTGCTCCAGGCGCTGCAGCAGACGGTCGATAAGAACGGGCGCGTGCTGGCCATCGGCGTCCATGAAGACGAGGATGTCGCCGCACGCCGCCCGCGTGCCACGCTTGATCGCCGCACCGTTCCCCATGGAATACGGCTGGCTGACGACGCGCACGCCGTTTTCCAAGCAGAGGCTGGCCGTATTGTCGGTCGATCCATCATCGACAACGATGATCTCGGCAGCCGGTTGCGCCAGCCGGAGTAGCGGCAGCAGGTTGGCTAGCGCCGGCGCTTCGTTCTTTGCCGGCAGGATGATGCTGAGCATGGACTCCCCGAGCTTCTTTGAACCCCGCCGTAAATCAAGCGTCCGCAACTTGGGAGCCGTCCCGGACACAATTGTTGTTCTCCGACGCCCTCTTTCCTGTTCCAGCCCTATATGCTGTTAGGCCAGCCGTCAGCGGGCGCGGACGAACGGCACCCGAACCGGGCTCGCTCACACCGAACGATCAGAAACATACCCAAAGAATGCGTACTGCATCGCCATACTGCCTGCGGGGAGTTCTTTCGGCAATGCATTTGGGGTAGATTCAGCTATAGATACGAGGCCTTACACGGCATTCTTATGGCGACACAGATGAATAC
>JBDSBK010000516.1:0-6400 GCA_039921645.1 Dokdonella sp. | reverse complement strand
TACTACCAGCCGGAAGCGTATATCCCCGGCAGCGACACCTACATCGAAAAAGACGCCTCGATCAACGAGCATATCGAACAGATGCGGCTGGCGGCGACCAAGGCGCTGCTGTCGCGTTCCGATTCGCTGATCGTTGCCACCGTGTCCGCGATCTACGGCCTGGGCGATCCGCAGGATTACCTGTCGATGCGTTTGATCCTGTCGCGTGGCGAGCATACGGACCAGCGCGAACTGATCCGGCACCTGACCGAATTGCAGTACTCGCGCGGCGACTACGAGCTTCGTCGCGGCAGCTATCGCGTGCGCGGCGAGATCATCGACGTATTTCCGGCCGAATCGGAAACCGAAGCATTGCGTATCGAATTGTTCGATGGCGACATCGAGAGTCTTTCGATATTCGATCCGCTGACCGGCGAGACGATCCGCAAGGTTCCTCGTTTCACGGTTTACCCGAAGACGCACTACGCGACCACGCGCCAAGCGGTGCTCAATGCGATCGAGACGATCAAGGTCGAGCTCAAGGATCGCCTCGAATATCTGTACAAGGCGAACAAGCTGCTCGAGGCACAACGTCTGCAACAGCGCACGCAGTTCGATCTCGAAATGATGGCCGAGGTCGGCTACTGCCAGGGCATCGAAAACTATTCGCGCCACTTGACGCGGCGCTCGCCCGGCGAACCGCCACCGACGTTGTTCGATTACCTTCCGCCGGATGCGCTGCTCGTCGTCGACGAATCGCATGTGACGATTCCGCAGCTCGGCGCGATGTACAAGGGCGACCGTTCGCGCAAGGAAACCCTCGTCGAGTTCGGTTTCCGCCTGCCGTCCGCGATGGACAACCGCCCGCTGAAGTTCGACGAGTGGGAACAGCGCATGCCGCGCGCGATCTTCGTGTCCGCGACACCGCGCCCGTACGAGATCGAGAAGTCGCAAGGCAATATCGTCGAACTCGTGGTGCGCCCGACCGGGCTAACGGACCCGCAGATCGAAGTGCGGCCTGCGCGCACCCAGGTCGACGATCTCCTCTCCGAGGCGAATGCGCGCATTGCGATCGGCGATCGCGTGCTGGTCACGACGCTGACCAAGCGCATGGCGGAAAACCTCACCGAATACCTTGAAGAACACGGTATCCGCGTGCGCTACCTGCATTCGGATATCGAGACGGTCGAGCGCGTCGAAATCATCCGCGACCTGCGTCTGGGCAAGTTCGATGTGCTGGTCGGCATCAACCTTCTGCGCGAAGGACTGGACATGCCGGAGGTGTCCCTCGTCGCGATCCTCGATGCCGACAAGGAAGGGTTCCTGCGTTCGACGGGGTCGTTGATCCAGACCATCGGTCGTGCCGCACGCAACCTGCGCGGCACTGCGATCCTTTACGCCGACAAGGTGACGCGTTCGATGCAGGCGGCGATCGACGAGACCGATCGGCGGCGCGCCAAACAGGTCGAGTACAACGAGGCGCATGGCATCACACCGACGTCGATCATCCGCAAAATCACCGACATCATGGAAGGTGCGCGTGAAAGCGAAAGCCTGAAACCGCGCGGTCGCGGCGCGGCGGCGCGCAAGGTCGCCGAGCAGATGGCGGATTACCGCACGATGACGCCGCAACAGATCTCGACGAAACTCCGCCAGCTCGAGGCGCAGATGTACAAACATGCACAGGATCTGGAATTCGAGGACGCAGCGCGACTGCGCGACGAGATCCATCGCATCCGCGAGCAAGGGCTCATCGGCTGACAACCTGACTTGGTAACACGGTTGTCGTGACCGATGACTAGGCTGCGCGCATTCCCGGGATTGCGCGCTCGTGTGGCGAGACGCCCCGCTGCAAAAGCCCATTGCCGATGAACCGACCGCTGCTGGCGCGCGAAACCGCGCCTGATGTTGCCGCACCTGCTGGCGACCTTGCGAGCTTGCTGCTCACGACTGTGCCGGTGAACCCTGCGACCACGGTGCTCGATGTCGCGCAGCTCTTTCTGCAACCGCGGCACGCGGGACTGCTGAGTCTGCCGATCGTTGCCGCGGATTCGAAGCCGCTCGGCGTGATCAGTCGCTACGAACTGATGCGCATCTTCCTGATGCCTTACGGACGCGAGCTGTTCGGGCGTCGGCCCATCACGGCGCTGATGGATCGAGTGCCGCTGCTGCTGCCGCTGTCCACGCCGATCGACGAAGCGGCGCGCACGATCGCGATGCATATCAAGAGTCCGATCACCGATGATTTCGTGCTCGTCGACGAGGCGGGTGCATACGCGGGGACCGGTTTGGTGCTCGATGTGCTGCACGCGGTCGAACATCGCCTTGCCGAGCACGGGCGCGAGCTCGAGCACGCGTACGCGCGGGTGAAATCGTCGCAATTGCAGCTGGTGCAATCGGAAAAAATGGCGTCGCTTGGACAGATGGTCGCGGGCCTCGTGCACGAAATCAACACGCCGCTCGGCTATGTGCGCAACAACGTCGAGATGACACGCGCCGCGCTCGTCGACGTGGCTCGCCTGGTCGCCGCGCAGGATGCGGTGATTCGCGCACTGACCGGCGAAGCCGAGCCCGGCGCTAACGTCGAACTGCGTCTGGGCGAAATCGAGGACCTGCGTACGCGTGTTGATGCGGACGCGATGGATGATCTGTGCGGCCTGCTCGATGACACCGTGCATGGCGTCGGACAGATCGGCGATCTGGTCGTCAATCTCAAGGATTTCAGTCGGCTCGATCAGGACGGACTGCAGAAAGCCGATCTCAACAAGCTCGTCGAAAGCGCGCTCAAGATCGTCCACCATATCGTGCGCAAGCGCGCCATCACGGTCGTGCACGAGCGTGGCGATCTGCCGGAAATCGATTGCGCGCCCGCGCAGATCAACCAGGTGCTGCTCAATCTGCTCAGCAATGCGGCGCAGGCGATCGAACATGCGGACGGACGTATCGTCGTGCGCACCCAGGCATTGGATCGGCGTGTGCTCGTGCTGGTCGAAGACAACGGCAAGGGCATCGCCGCTGCGGATATGTCGCGCATTTTCGATCCGTTCTTCACGACCAAGCCGATCGGTCAGGGAAGCGGCATGGGCCTCGCCATCGCGCACCAGATCATCGAACAGCACGGCGGCGTGATCCAGGTGCGCTCGAAACCCGGCGTCGGCACGCGTTTTCTCATCGTGTTGCCCGCTGCAGCTTCGCAGGGTGCGGCAGCATGAGCGCGAGCTTGCCCTGTGTATTGTTCGTCGATGACGAGGAACGCATCCTGCGTTCGCTGCGCATGCTGTTTCGTGGCCGCTGCGAGATCCTGACGACAACCTCGGGTCGTGAAGCGATCGAATGGGCGCGTCAGCGGCCTGTTCACGTCGTCGTGAGCGATCAGCGCATGCCGGAAACCAGCGGGGTCGCCGTACTGCGCGCGGTGGCCGAGCACTCGCCGGCGACGATGCGCATCCTGCTCACGGGCTATGCCGACATGGATGCCGTGACCGAGTCGGTCAATGAGGGCGAGATCTATCGCTTCATCGAGAAGCCGTGGAATGCGCAATACCTGATCGATGTTGTCATGCAGGCTGCGAGCGTCGCGATGCGCGAGTTCGCGGCTGCAGCGGGACGGACGATTGCAGCACGTGCGCTGCCCGATGCGGGTGCGCGCGACATCCAGTTCAAGGCCGTCGCCGCGCGTGTCGTCGTGCTCGATGAGGCTGGCGTGCTCGCGAGGCAGGTGCGTGAAGTGATGCCGGCTGCCGTGCAGGTGGATCACGCGCCGACGCTCGAGGTCGCGCTTGATCTGCTTGGCGAGCACGATGTCGCAATCGTCGTCGCCCGGCTTTCCAGCGCAAACGGTGATGTCGCCGATGCGCTGAAACAGCTCAAACAGCTGCGACCGGCGACGTTGGCGATCGTCGTTTCGCCGCTGCGCGACAGCCGTCTCGTCATTGGATTGATCAACGAAGGCCAGATTTTCCGTTTTCTGCTCGACCCGGCGCCGCGCGAACTGCTGCGACGTGGACTGGTTGCCGCGCTGGAACGCCATGCCGAACTGCGCGCAACCTCGAATTTGCAGCGGCGGCACGAGGTCGAGGCGGCGCGTATCGGCGCGCCGACGATGCCGGGTCGGCTGCTGCACTATTGGCGCCGAATCCGCGAAGTTGCGGTGACCCGGATCGTCTGATCGCGTTCGCTGTTGTCGCAGAGCGGGTGCTGTGTTACCTTGCGCGCCCCTCGCAGGCCGGAAACGGAATGTGATACGGGCGGTTAGCTCAGCGGTAGAGCACTACCTTGACATGGTAGGGGTCACAAGTTCGATCCTTGTACCGCCCACCAGTAATTTGTGCCATCGTCCTTGATGGCAGAGCCAAAGAAGAACCGACCATCCGTGGTCGGACTTTTCAAGTGAAGCACCAACCATCGATTTGGATGGCTGTATGGACAGGAGCCGTAGCTCGAAAGAGCACGATCACCATGACGCGAACCTTCAACTTCTTCATGTGAAATCGCGCAAGGCTGTCCGGTGACAAGAAACAGGGCGCCTTGGCGCCCTTTTTTTATGGCCGTCGATGGCCGATAGGCCGGAAGCGCTGCGGCGAAGTCCGGCGAACGGAAACAGGCTCCCCATGATCAACATCACGCTCCCCGACGGAAGCCAGAAGCAATTCGAGCACGCCCCGACCGTGCAGGACGTCGCCGCATCGATTGGCGCCGGCCTCGCCAAGGCTGCCCTTGCCGGCAAGGTCGACGGCCAGCTCGTCGACAGTAGCCGCACGATTGATCACGACGCGAAGCTCGAGATCGTCACATCCAAGAGTCCGGAGGCTCTCGAGATCATTCGCCACTCGACCGCGCATCTGCTTGCGCAGGCCGTGCAGCGCCTGTTTCCGAAGGCGCAGGTGACGATCGGCCCGGTCATCGACAATGGCTTCTTCTACGACTTCGCGTTCGAGCGCCAGTTCACGCCCGAGGATCTCGGCTTGATCGAGGGCGAGATGAAGAAGATCGTCGCCGAGGCGCTGCCGGTCTCGCGTTCGGTGATGGCACGTGACGAGGCTGTCCGCTATTTCCGCGCCAAGGGCGAGGAGTACAAGGCGCAGATCATCGAGGGCATTCCGGCGAACGAGGATCTCTCACTGTATTCGCAGGGCGAATTCACCGATTTGTGCCGCGGCCCGCATGTGCCCAACACGAGCAAGTTGGCGACCTTCAAGCTGATGAAGGTCGCGGGCGCGTATTGGCGCGGCGATTCCAACAACGCGATGCTGTCGCGCATCTACGGCACGGCGTGGCTCAACGACAGGGACCTCGCGGCGCATCTGCATCAGCTGGAGGAAGCGGAGAAGCGCGACCACCGCAAGATCGGCAAGGCGCTGGATCTGTTCCATCAGCAGGAAGAAAGCCCGGGTATGGTGTTCTGGCACCCGAAGGGCTGGACGATCTGGCAGCAGGTCGAGCAATACATGCGCGGTGTGTACAAACGTTGCGGCTATCAGGAAGTGCGCTGCCCGATGGTGCTCGACGTGTCGTTGTGGAAGAAATCAGGTCACTGGGACAACTACGCCGAGAACATGTTCTTCACCGAGTCGGAGAAGCGCACGTATGCGCTCAAGCCGATGAACTGCCCTGGCCACGTGCAGATATTCAACACCGGCCTGCGCAGCTACCGCGAGTTGCCGATCCGTTACGGCGAATTTGGCGGCTGCCATCGCAACGAACCGTCGGGGGCGCTGCACGGCATCATGCGCGTGCGAGCGTTCACCCAGGACGACGGCCATATCTTCTGCACCGAAACTCAGGTCGAGGCGGAAGTCACCGCGTTCCATCAGCAGGCGATGGCCGTGTATTCGGACTTCGGCTTCACCGATATCGCCATCAAGCTCGCGCTGCGGCCGGAAAAGCGCATCGGTTCGGACGAATTCTGGGATCGCACCGAGGAAATGCTGCGCCGTGCGCTGCGCGCCGCGGGCGTCGAGTGGGAGGAGCTGCCCGGCGAGGGCGCGTTCTATGCCCCGAAAATCGAGTATCACCTCAAGGATTCGATCGGGCGTGCCTGGCAGGTCGGCACGATGCAGGTCGATTTCATGATGCCCGAGCGCCTCGGGGCCGAGTACGTCGACGAACACAGCCAGAAACGGCATCCGGCCATGCTGCACCGGGCCATTGTCGGCTCGATGGAGCGGTTTATCGGCATTTTGATCGAGCACCATGCCGGGCTGTTCCCGGCGTGGCTGGCCCCGGTCCAGGCCGTCGTCATGAATATCACTGACGCCCAAGCCGATTTCGTCGCTGAAACCATGCAAACCCTTGTCGCGCAAGGTTTCCGCGTGGAGGCCGATTTGCGCAATGAGAAAATTGGCTATAAAATCCGTGAACATACGCTGGGCAAGGTTCCCTATCTCCTCGTCGTGGGTGACCGCGAGAGGGAGTCGGGAGC
>JBDSBK010000515.1:0-4785 GCA_039921645.1 Dokdonella sp. | reverse complement strand
AACTGCTGCGTGCTGGCGCCGGTGAAGTTCAACCCGTTGGTACGGGCGTTGCCGCCGGCGAGCACGATGCAGCGCGTGGCGTTGTCGCCCACGCTGCGCGTATTGACCGCGCTGCCTGGCTGACTGTAGCCGTCGATGCGCACGCCGTAGGTGATGGCGGGCAGATCGGCCGAAGTTGGCGCGATGACGTGCGGGCAGGCACCGGCGATATTGAAGTTGATGTAGGTGAAGTCCGGATTGGCGTTGGCATCGAGGATGGCCTGGCGCAGCGATCCGGCGCCGCTGTCGCTGGTATTGATCACCGTCAGCGTGGTGGGAACCGTGTCGTCGATGGCCGACTCATAGGCGCCCATGTCGACGGTGGACCCGACCACGCGCGGGTTTCCGGCCAGGTCGATGTCGGCCATGCTGCTGCTGCTGACGCCCGTGTTGATCGCCGGCGAGGCGTTCTGCAGGCGGTAGTTGCCGGCGCCGGCGTTGACGAACAGCGGATCGGAGTTGGCGATGTTGCTGCCCGAATCGCCGACGAAGTTCATGGTGATGCCCTGGTACAGGTTGTTCCTGAACCGCGCATCGCCCGGGTTGTTGTTGCCGGAGCAATCGGCGGTCACGCGGAAATCGTCGCCAACGTTGTTCCAGCCGATGTTGTCGAGCAGCCACACGCTGCTGTCGGCGCACATCTCCACGCCATGTTCGCCGGCCGTGTCGGCGATGGTGTTCCCGGTGAAGCGGACCTGCGAGAGGCCGGCCAGGTACACCGCCGGCAGCGACGTTGCCGGTGGTTTCACGTAGCCGTGCACGCGGTTGTTGACGAACTTCACGACGTAGCGGGAGCCACTGAGACCGGCGCCCGTCACGGCGTGCACGCTGGTGCCGACGAAGGCGTTGTTGCGCACGCTCGTGGTGACCGAATCCGCGGCAGACCACAGTTTCAGTTGGCGAAAAGTGCCCGCGTTCTGCCAGCGCAGGCCCTCGATCAGCAGGTCGGCCATGGGATAAATGGCAACGTCGTTGCCATCGGCGTCGAACACGGTGTTGTCGGGATTGCTGGTGCGCGCCGAACAATCGCTGTTGTAGCCGCCGAGCAGTTCCAGCGCGTACACGTGCGGCGTCGACGCGCTGGCGACAAGGCTCGTGTTGCCGAGATGGTAGGTGCCCTGTTTTATCTTGACCGTGGTCGTGAACAGCGCGCTGGAGTCGCTCGCGGCGTTGTTGAGCGCGGCCTGCAATTCGCCCGGGCTGCCCGCGCAGTATTCAGCGGCAGCAGCGGAGCCAGTCGCCGCCGTGAAAGCGCAGGCCGGCAGCCAGCATAACATCGCCGCGCATTTCTTCGTCCCGTGCATCGAAATCGCTCCCGTGCGTACGCATTCGGGCGCGGCGTTCGATCATCCGGATGTCCGGTCGGCGTCCGCAAGCCCTGTCCGGTGAGTGGAATTCATCCGGATTGCACTGTCAGACGCAATTGCACGGTGAAAAGAATCAAGGCCGCAGGAACCGACGGCACAACCGGGGGTCAGCGTTCGGGGCCACCCTCCGGCGTGGCCGCGAGCACGGCGACCATCTCGCGCGTGCGCGGGTGCTCGATGCCATACACGCGTTGATAGACGTCGAGCGCCTCCGCGCGGAATCGATGCGCCTGCAGTGCATCGCCGCGCATCTCTTCGATATCGGCGAGAAGCCGGTCGATTTCCGCCAAAGTCACGCTGCCAGCGCCAGCGCCGGCCATCAAGTCCGTGCGTGCTTTCAATGCCGCAGTTTCGCCCTCACCCAAATTACCGCTGCGCGCGAGCGCGACACCGTAGGCCGCCTGCGCAAGCGAGATTCGACCATCGGCGCCGGCTGGTCCCGCGAGTTCGGCGAGGCTGTCATGCAGCGTGGCGAGCGCGTCCGGCTGTCGTTCGCCAAGCTGGGCGCGACCGAGCATGAGCGTTACCTGCCCGCGCATCGGATGCTTGGCCTTGACCATGATCGCGTGCGCTTCGGTGAGCGCCTGGACGGCACCGGCGGTATCCCCGGCTTCGTAACGCGCTGTACCGACGGAGGTCAGCACGATGCCGAGCATCGGCGCATCCGCGGGTAGCGTGGCGCGCGCGCGTTTGAGCGAATCGCTCAGGGTAGCGACGCCGTCTGCGGTGTGACCAGCAAATACCTGCGCGAGTCCCAGCGTGTTCTGCACGTAAATTCGGCGTGCGTGATCGGGGCCAAGTGCCTGCACGAGCAAGTCATCGGCACGCTTCGCCAGCGTTTCCGCTTCCGCATAGCGCTCCAGCGCGCCGTCATCGGTGGCAATGTTCATCAGGTCGGTCGCAATGTCCGGACCATTCGGCCCCTGTGCCGCCTCGCGATCGCGCAGCACGAGCCGATGCAATTCGAGCGCGTGAACGTGATCGCCCTCCTGGTTGTCGAGCCGCGCGAGGGCCACCAGCAGCTCGATGCGATCGGCGCGAAATTCAGGCCCTGCATTGCGCAGCAAGGCGTCCGCTTCGACGAACGCCTTGCGCGCGCCAGCGATGTCGCCCGTCTCGCGCCGCACATAGCCCAGCTCGACCAACGCGGATCCCACCTTGGGCGACGCGTCGCCGTACAAATGCCGCAGCGCATCGACATTGCCCTTGAGTATCGATTCGGACTTCGCGTTCTCGCCGACTTGCCGTAACGCGTGCGCGATGACGTTGCGCAGATCCGCCTGGATATCCGGCGCATCGGAGAAGTCGCGTTCGACGCGATCGAGCGCCGCCTTCAGCAGGTCGCCGGTCTGCCCCTGATTGCCGCGACTCGCGGAAAAAGGATTGGCGTCCCTGATGAGATTGACGAGAAAATCGCGGCTGCGCCCGGAGCGCATCGCCTCGTGGCGGGCGATTTGCGCCTGCCATGCGATGCCGATGGTACCCGCGACGATGGCGCAGGCGGCGAGTATCGACACCGCAACGCCTATGCGATGACGGCGCACGAACTTGCGCGTGCGATACGCGAACGTGTCGGGTCGCGCAAGGATCGGCCGATGATCGAGATAGCGTTGCACATCCTCTGCAAACGCAGCCACCGATGCATACCGCTCCGTGGGTTTCTTCTTCAGGGCCCGGGCAACGATGGTTTCGAGGTCGCCGCGCAATGAGCGGCGCAGTTCGTCCGGCGTCGAAGCGCGGCTGTGAGCGCGCGTGATCGCATCTTCGCTGCGATCGCCGGTCGCGAGCGACAGACGTCGCGGCTCGTGCTCGACGATGACACGCGCCCATTGCGCCGGCGTGGAGGCGTTCTCGCCATAGGGACGATGGCCGGCGAGAAGCAGGTACAGCAACACGCCGAGCGCATACACGTCGGTGGCGACAGTCACCGGGCCGTTTTCGATCTGCTCCGGTGCGGCGTATTCCGGCGTCAGCGCCACGCCATCGGCCAGCGTCAACGCGGTGGTTTCACCGACGCCCTGCTCGTCCTCGAGCAGTTTTGCGACACCGAAATCGAGCAGCCTCGCCTGGCCGTCATCCTGCACAAGCACGTTCGATGGCTTGAGGTCGCGATGCACGATCAGGTTCGCGTGCGCGTACGCAACCGCGTCGCACACTTGCAGGAACAGACGCAGGCGCGCATCCACGTTCAGCCGATGCTGATCTGCCCACGCATCGATGCGCTGGCCATCGACATAGTCGAGTATCAGATAGCGCCGGCCATCGGCGCGCGCGCCCGCGTCGATCAAGCGGGCGATGCGCGGATGCTCGAGTCGAGCAAGGATCTGGCCTTCACGCAGGAAGCGGCGCTGCGCCGCAGAATCCGCCGCCGCGCCACGCAGCAACTTGATCGCCGCATGCCCTCGATAGGCGCCGTCATTGCGATCCGCGAGCCAGACCTCACCCATGCCGCCCTGGCCGAGCAGACGAAGCACCCGCCAAGCGCCTATGCGCTCGCCGGCGAGATCGAGCGCAGTTGCGCCAGCTGGCGACGCTTCGATCTCCATCAGCGCCGGTCCCGCCATGAAGCCGGCGGCATCGAGTGCCTGCTCCGCTTCGATCAGCGAGCACACGCGCTCGTGCAGGGAGCCGTCCGCGAGAGCGAGCTCGTCCAGCATGCGCGTGCGTTGTGCCGGGTCGTCGGTCGCGATCCAGCGATCGAAGAATGCCATTGCATCGCGCGCACGCCGCGATTTGTCCAGCTTGTAGTTTGGCGACTCATGCATCGATCAGCTCCGTACGCGATGAACGCAATGCCTATGCAATGTCGTCCTCACCCATCACGTTTCATCCAGCCCGCTGCAACACAGACGCATATCGGCAGACGAAAAGGATCACCCACGCGAGATTTCTTGCGCGATGCTCAGGTTTCGCCCAGGTAGTCGAAAAGAAACGCTCGCGCACGACGCCAGTCACGCTTGACGGTCGCCGTGGATACTTCGAGCACATCGGCCACGACTTCCTCGGTCAGGCCACCGAAGTAGCGAAGTTCGACCACGCGATGCGCGCGCGGATCGGCGTCTTCGAGGGTCTTCATCGCCTCGTCGATCGCCGGCATCAAGCGCTCCTCGTAAAGCATGTCCGCCAACGTGTCGCCCAGCGTTTGCGGACGCTCTCCGCCGCCGCGTTTCTGCGCGCCGCGTTCGCGCACGTAGTCGACGATGACGCTGCGCATGACTTTCGATGCATAGGCGTAGAAGACGCGCCGATTGCGGTCCGGCAATTTCGAGGACTCGGGCAGGCGCAGATAGGCTTCGTGCAGCAGGCCGCCGGGATCGAGCGAAAGCGTACCCGCCTGGGCCAGATGACTTTGCGCAAGGCGCATCAATTCGGGGTATAG
>JBDSBK010000514.1:0-2650 GCA_039921645.1 Dokdonella sp. | reverse complement strand
ACTTTCGCGAAAATCAGCTTGAGCAGCAGAGGAGACATCGCTGACCCCTCCGCGTAGTGCAGCCAGTACGTGTAGCGAAGGCGCGCCTCGGTGTCGCGCGCCGGTGCAAGGCGACCCTTGGCATAGCGATCGACGAGATATTCGACAATCGCGCCGGACTCGGCCAGCACGCGCTCATCGTCGGTGAGGGCCGGCGACTTGCCGAGCGGATGCACGTGGCGAAGCGATTCGGGTGCCAGCATCGTTTGCGGATCGCGTTGATAGCGCACGATCTCGTAGGGCAGGCCGAGTTCCTCGAGCAGCCAGAGCACGCGTTGCGAGCGCGAGTTGTTGAGATGGTGGACGACAATGGCCACGCGCGGCTCCGGTATTCGGTACGGCTGCCTGCATCGACAGCGCAAGAATCGGATAGTACGCGACGTCGCCGATTGCGATGCTGGGATCCCGTCATCGCAAGGACATCAGCCCATGGCTTTTCGCATTTCCGGCCTGCCTGCCGACCCGTTCGCACACCTGTTTGCACTTTCCGAGGACGAGCTCGTCGCACACGGCGCGGTGCGCGAAGTCGCTGCGGGTCTCTACCCCTGTCGGGTCAGCCTCACCGATGCGGAACCCGGCGACAGCCTGATCCTCGTCAATTACCTGCATCAACCGGCGAATTCGCCGTATCGGTCCTGCCACGCGATCTACGTGCGCGAAGGCGAAACCCGATACGACGCAATCGACGAAGTGCCCGAGCAACTTCGTCGGCGTACCTTGTCGGTGCGCGGCTTCGACGACGCCGGCATGATCACCGAAGCCGATCTGGTCGAAGGTACGCAACTCGAAGGGTTGATCGAGCGCTTTTTCGGCAACGAGCGTACGCGCTACCTGCACGTGCATTTCGCGAAACCTGGTTGCTACGCGGCGCGCATCGAGCGCGTCTGAGGCCGAACGCCGGGAGACGATCGGACCGGCATTGCCCACGCTTCGGCGCAGGCGATACGAATGGCAGTGGCATGGCGATTGCGGGACACGCGAGGCTCCCCTGCCGAACAAGGCGAGGGGGCGGCGATGTCGCGGCTTGCATTGATTTTCGTGCTGGTGTTTTCATTCGATGCGGTCGCGCGGAGCGCCGCCGAACTCGCGCCCGGCGTGCATTGGCTGCCGGGCAGGTTCGTCGCCGGCGCGCAGCCGGATGGCAATACGGTACTGTTCGACGGCAGCGCCGGCCTGTTGGTGTTCGACAGCGGGCGCCACGCGCGTCACACGCAGCAGATCATCGATTACGCGAAAGCTCGCGCATTGCCGGTTGCCGCGATCGTCAACAGCCACTGGCATCTCGATCATGTCGGTGGCAATGCGATGCTGCGCAAGGCGTTTCCGAATGCACATGTGTACGCAAGCGCCGCAATCGAGGATGCGATGCACGGTTTCCTCGCGAAATATCGCGCGCAACTGGACGACGCGATTGCTCAGGCATCGGATGATCCGGACAAGCAAGCGTCGTTCCGCGACGAGATCGCCTTGATCGATGCGGGCACCGCGTTGTATCCGGACGAACGGTTGCGCGCAGCTTCAACAAGAGAATTGGCCGGACGCAAGATTCATGTCGGCTTCGAACGCGACGCGGTGACTGCCGGCGATGTGTGGCTGTTCGATCCGGCAACGCGCGTGCTTGCCGCGGGCGACCTGGTGACATTGCCGGCGCCGCTGTTCGACACCGCCTGTCCTTGGCGTTGGCAGGCAGCGTTGGGCCGGCTTGCGAAAAACGACTTCAGCCAGCTGGTGCCTGGCCACGGCGCGCCGATGCGCCGCGCGCAATTGAAGATCTATCGCCGCGCGTTCGATGACCTGCTCGCGTGTGCGGCAAGCCCGCAACCGAAGGAGGCTTGCATCGACGGCTGGATGCGCGATGCCGATACGCTGATCCCGGCGACTGATCGCGAACTCGCGCGTTCGCTGATCGACTACTACGTCGACAACAGTCTGCGCGGCAATGCGCCCAAGGCAAACCCGCGCTGCGCCAATTGAACATGCGTCATGTTGTCTTGCCGGCGCTGCGAATAACGCAAGCCTGGTCAGGTCGCGCGTTTGCGCGTGCGCAGGAGTGGTTTGACGTCGCTCGTGGACAGCGTGCCCGGTTGTGCAGCCTCTTCGCCGGCACGAAACACCGCGGCTTCGTCGATCAGCCAGTGCTTGAAGGCCATGAAACCCGAGTGTTCGCGCGAGCGATCCGGATAAACGAGGTAGTGCGCGTAACGTGCCTTCATGCGCTCGGGGAACAGTGCGACGAGGCGGCCGCTTTCGATCAAGGGCCTTGCCATTGTCGCTCGGCCAAGAGAAACGCCCATGCCTTCGAGTGTAGCGCGCTGCAGGGTTTCCGAATCGCTGAAATTTGCAGCGAAGCGGGCGGGTGCCTTGCCGCCGTGCTGCTCGAACCAGCGCGACCATGGATCATCCGGACACAGCAGGGGCAGCTCGCCAAGCTGATCGAGACGAGGTGTCTTGCGACCCGCGAGCAGGCTCGGACTCGCCACCGGTGTCAACCATTCCTCGAACAGGAGTTCCGCGTTGAGGCCTTCCCATTGGCCGGGGCCGTAGCGCAGAGCGCCATCAAAGCGGCCGTCTGCGAAGTCGACGCGTTCGATCGATGAGTCGAGGCTGAATT
>JBDSBK010000513.1:0-3584 GCA_039921645.1 Dokdonella sp. | reverse complement strand
GCCTCTCGCGGATGCCGGGCGTGATGCGCGCACTGCCAGCCTCGAAGTCGAGGCGCGAGGAGACATCGAGGATCACGTCGTTGCCCTGGCGACCGACGACCATGCCGACCTGCGTGCCCGCGATTTGCTTCAGGCGACCCTGCAGCACGTCGATGTAGTAGCCGACGTCTTCGGGCGGCAACGCGGCCGCGGGGTTCTTCGCGAGCGCGGCCTTGATCTTGCGTTTCCCTTCCTCGAACCCGCCACTGGCGAGCACGATCGGGCCCTTGGCTGGCGCCACGGTTGGCGCAGGTAACGGTTTCGCCGAAGGAACGGGCGGAGGCGGTGCAGGTGTCGCTACAGGCACGGTCACAGGCGGAGCAGGGCGCGTTGCCGGTTTTGAACACGCGCCGAGCGCGAACGCAGCCGCGCAGGTTACGCAGATCGTGATGGCGCAAAACGGGTTACGTGGCATGAGTGGTCGTGGCATGGCTCGTCGTCGTCAGATCAATCGCCGCTGCGAACGCGGGCTCATCGGGATCGCCTGGGAGATTGTGGCGCAGGTAAGCGAGCAGATGTTCGAACGACAGCGGCTTGCTGAAAAGATAGCCCTGCCCGAACAGCACGCCGTGTTCGATGAGCCAGTCGCGTTGCGCCGGGGTTTCGACGCCCTCGGCCACGGTGGCGAGGTTGAGCGAGCGCGCCATTTCGATCACGTGCGTGACGACGTGGCTGGTGGCGGCCTTGGTGCCGATCGCATCGACGAACGACTTGTCGATCTTGAGCAGATCCAGTTCGAACGATTGCAGATACGACAGAGACGAATATCCGGTGCCGAAATCGTCGACCGCCACCTGATGGCCCATGCTGCGCAGATTGCGGATCAGCGAGCGCGACAACTCGGTGTTCAGCAGCGAGCGTTCCGTGATCTCCAGCTTCACGCTGCCCGCCGGCAGGCGCGCCAGGGCGAGCGTCTCGGTCAGCTCGCGGCCGGTTGCATCGCTCTTGAGATCGCCCGCGCCGAGATTGATGTTGACGCTCATCTCGGGAAATTCGGGAAGGATGCGTTGCAGGTCGTGCACGACGATGCGCATGACGGCACGCGTGACTTCGTGGATGAAGCCGCCGTCTTCCGCGACCGCTATGAACACGCTCGGGCTCACCGCATCGCCATCGGCCCGCTTCCATCGGGCGAGCGCTTCCATGCCGATGCAACGCCGCGACGCGAGGTCGACGACCGGCTGGTACTGCACCCAGATGTGTCCGGCCGCGAGGGCTTCACGCAACTCCGCGGTCATGCCGAGCCGGTTGCGCGAGATGCGCACCATCAAGTGTATCCACGCGAGCAGCAAAAGCAGTCCGAGGCTCGCACCGATCGCGAGCATCTGCGCATGGCGCGAGATGAAATTGTCGAGTGGCTCGCGCGCGACGATGTCTATCGGCAGGATCGCGTTGCGCGAATAGCGCGAGATCACCTGGCCATTCCCCTGATCGACGCTCACGCCGACCGGCAGCGAACTCGGCGCGGGCAGCGTCGCATCCCACGGCGTCGCGGACAGACGCAGGTTCTCCACCCACAACGCGGCCTGCCGATCCTTCGTCGGCAAGCTGCCGAGCAGCATGCGCGGATCGATCGCCACGTCGTGATCGCCGTGACGCATCAGGAACAGCTGCACATCGCCGACCTGGGTCTGCGCACTCGGCCACCACGCAATCACGCCACTGTCGTAGATGCGATCCGCATGCGCCGGCTTGAGCACGCCCTGCGCAAGGAAGCCGACGCCGCAGCGTCGGTCGTTCGCCTGCCAATAGCCGATCGCGCGCACATAGGGCCGCGAGATCGCCGCCTCTTCCATCGCCTTCAGATGCTCCTTCGAACAGCGCGCATACGGCAACTTGTCGAACGCATCCAGCATGTCGCGCGTGTCGACGATGAGACGCTCGGTCGACTGCCCGAGCGCCGCCGCGAGGCCACCGGCATACGCATCCTCGGACGACACCGACTCCTTCCACAACAGCGCTCCGGTCGCCACGAACAACACCACGACGCCGGCGATCGCCACCAGGGTCGAGAAGACGAGGATTTTTCCGGTGCGGAACATGGGTGGACGGGTCAGCGATTGGTCGCGATGGAACGGGCGGGCAATCGACACTTGGCGCGACGCGGCGAGAAATGGCTCGATGTCGTCGTCTGGCTGTGGGGACTTGGATGCATGGCTCTATCTCCTGCCGACACATTTGAAACGGTTTTACCTTTCGTCCCGGGTGAAGGCAATCACGCTGGGGGCGGGACCGGACGGCCAGAGTAGCGCAACCGGAGACGTTATCCCGTCGAAATGGCCGCTGGTCAGCTGCATGGAGCTGTCTGCGAACGCCGTGCATCTTCTGCCGATGCACTTTCTGGCTACATATCGATCTAGCGAGTGCTTACTGGACCAAGCGCCTGTGGCCATTCTGACGAGAGGCTTGTATGCAGTGCCTGGCATTTGTCGCCCACGCTGCCCCAGTGCACTGACAATTCCGTATGTGTCAAATCACGGAGTCTGATGATGTGACGCTCCTGCGTGTGGCACAAAGCCACCGTGTGGGTGGCTTTGTCGTCGGGTGCGGTCGGCATCGTGCAATGTCCCAACGTCAATGCCCGGCAGGTGACGTTGCTGCGGGAGGAGCTGCCGGAGCCGGCACACGCGCCGCTGCCTGCTCTGCCTCAAGCCGCGCCTTTTCATCGCGATCCTTTTGACTCCTGCTCTCGGCAGCGCGCTTCTCGTCGCAATCTCGCTTGAGTTCGGCGAGTTG
This sequence comes from Dokdonella sp., assembly GCA_039921645.1. Taxonomy (GTDB): domain Bacteria; phylum Pseudomonadota; class Gammaproteobacteria; order Xanthomonadales; family Rhodanobacteraceae; genus Dokdonella_A. The sequence continues at coordinate 809 of JBDSBK010000513.1, read as the reverse complement.
CGAACGTTGAGCTTGTGTGGCCGCAGACTTGCGATTTTCGGCAGCGGTGATCTGCGCGCGATTGCCGTTGTCTCCGGCCGCTGCGGCATAGTTGTTGGTTGATCGCAGCGCGCCTACGTTGAGGTTCACGATCTCGCGATCCACGGTTTCCATGTATTGCGCGGTCTGGTTGTTGATGGCGCGTTCCCGATCGCTGCACTCGCCGTCGATGTGCGACATGGCTGCGCTGTCGCTGATGCCCTGAACGTTTGGAGACGTGCCGGTCATCAAGGCGCGTGACGTATCGACTTCCTTGGCGTCCTTTCCGCACGGCTGCTCCGAAAAGATCACGACGCCGGCTTTTTTGCACTTGTAAACGGATGGGGCGGCCTGTGTCGCACTGACTGCGAAGGCCGCAATTGCCAGGAGGGATGGCAATCTCATTGCGTGGAATGCACTCACGATGTCTGCTCCTGTTGGGCGCGGGAACGGCGGCGACGCGCGCTCGCGTGCGCATGATAGTGCGCGCGGTGACGGACACCCGCAATGTGATCGAAACTTGAGCCAGCATGCACGCATTCGATCAGACAGCTGTGCAGGGCGCCTTCCCGTGCGGCCCAGGACGGATCACCCCCTCTCGCGCCGGCAAAAAAAAAGAGGCGCCAAGCGCCTCCCCACCATCAATGTATACAACCACTGGTGGCTTGCGGCAAGGCCCTGTCCGTGTTGCAGCATCGCCGTCCTGTCGAATGGGCAGGGCAGCGGAGTGATGCGATGACCGATACGCAAACGTACTACCACGGCACCAAGGCCGACCTCGACGTGGGCGA
>JBDSBK010000512.1:0-4547 GCA_039921645.1 Dokdonella sp. | reverse complement strand
CCAACACAATGCGCCAATTCGCTTTCCAGGGTGGTGGACTGCAACCAGTCGCTGTCCGTACCCTGGTCCACCATCAACACGTTGCTGGCTACGTCCTTGCCCACCACGAACCAGGGAGCGGCAGGACGACCCTTCACACCGCCGATCTGAAGGCCCTCGCGCTGTCCGAGCGTGTAGAAGAACACACCGTCATGCTCGCCCACCAGCGAGCCATCCACGCTGCGGATTTCGCCACGACGTGCGGGGATGTACTGGCCGAGGAACTCGCGGAAGTCGCGCTCGCCGATGAAGCAGATGCCGGTCGAATCCTTTTTCCTGGCGGTCGGCAAGGCCGCCTCCAGCGCGACGCGCCGGACTTCGGCCTTGGGCAGGTGGCCGATCGGGAAAAGCGTCGCCTCGAGTTGTTGCTGCCCAAGCTGGTGCAGGAAATAGCTCTGGTCCTTGTCGCCGTCCACACCGCGCAGCAGTCGCCATGCGCCGTCGCGATGTTCTACCCGCGCGTAGTGGCCGGTCGCGATCTTTTCCGCGCCCAGGTTGCGGGCTTCATCCAGGAAGGTCTTGAACTTGATCTCGCGGTTGCACAGCACGTCGGGATTGGGCGTGCGCCCGCGCCGGTATTCATCGAGAAAATGCGCAAAAACCTGGTCCCAGTACTCGGCGGCGAAATTTCGGGCATACAGAGCGATACCGAGCTTCGCGCAAACCGCAACGGCATCCTTGCGGTCCGCGTCCGCGCGACAGGGACCCTTGCGCTCGTCCTCTTCCCAGTTCTGCATGAAGAGGCCCGCGATCGACGAACCCGCGCGTTGGAGAAGAAGCGCGGCGACCGACGAATCGACGCCGCCGGACATGCCGACGATGACGTCCGCTGCCATCATTTCCTGAGAAGTGCGGCCACGGACGGCCGCTTCTCGATTCTCGCGCTCATGAATGAGCGCACAGGTATCTGATCGCATCCAGCGGCAGCCGTCGACCGGTCAACCAGTCATCGACGCTGGCAAGCACCATCGGACTGCGCAGGCGCGCGGCGTTGGCGGCGATTTCGTCGCGCGTCATCCAGATCGCACGCAGGATGCCGGCGTCAAGCGTTCGCGTGGCGTCGTGCCGCAAGGCATCGGCCGCAAATGTAAAACGTACGAACTGGCGCCCGGATGGCGAATGCCATTGCTGGACTCCCAACAACCATGTCAGTGCGACGGTCCAGCCGGTTTCCTCGAGTGTTTCTCGGATTGCGGCGTCGTGCAGGCTTTCATCCGGATCCAGATGCCCCGCGGGCTGATTCAGCACGATGGATCCGCGCACATCTTCCTCGACCAGCAGGAAGCGGCCGTCGCGCGGAATCACCGTCGCCACCGTCACATGCGGGCGCCAGATGTCAGTTTCGTCAAGTTCGGTCGTGTCGAGTTGTGTCATTCGCCGAGTTTAACAGGCACGGCAACGGGGACTTGCACACGCGCATTTCGGCATCATGTTCGGGGTCGGCTTTCGCCACTCGGAGTTATACTCGGCTTGGAAGATACGAATCGTTTTCTCATGGCCCAACGACCCGACCAACATACCGAACGCAATCCCGGCCTTGCCGTCGAGGAGGCTCGCCCGCAGGTTGTGCGTCCACCGCTCTATCAGGTGATCCTGCTCAACGACGACTTCACGCCGATGGATTTCGTGATCGTCGTGCTCGAAACGTTTTTCAGCCTGGATCGCGAGCGTGCGACCCAGGTCATGTTGCACGTGCATACCCGCGGCAAGGGCGTCTGCGGGGTGTTCACGCGCGAAGTGGCTGAAACCAAGGTGACCCAGGTCAACGAATTCTCCCGAACTCATCAACATCCTTTGCTGTGCACGATGGAAAAAGCCTGAAAGTAACGCGCATGATTGAACCTGCGTAACCGGTCCATATATTGCAAGCAGCCACTCCAGGCAGCGTAGTTCGGAGTATCCGGAATGTTCAGCAAGGATCTAGAGGTCACCATCGGCCAGTGTTACAAGGAGGCCCGCGAGCAGCGCCACGAGTTCATGACCGTGGAACACCTGCTGCTGGCGCTGCTCGAGAACACGTCGGCCACCGCGGTTTTACGTGCCTGTGGCGCGGATACGGGCAAGCTCGGGCGCGACCTGCGTTCTATCATCACCGAGACCGTGCCCGTCCTGCCGCCAAAAGACGAGCGCGACACCCAGCCGACGCTTGGTTTCCAGCGCGTGCTTCAGCGCGCGGTCTACCACGTGCAGTCGTCGGGACGAAAGGAAGTCACCGGCGCCAACGTGCTGGTCGCGATCTTCGGCGAGAAGGACTCGCATGCGGTGTATTTTCTCGGCCAGCAGGAAGTGTCGCGGCTCGATGTCGTCAACTACATTTCCCATGGCATCGCGAAGATCGGCAATGAATCCGGCGCCCAGCCCGGTAGCGGCGAACCTGGGCGCGAAGCCGAAGGCGGCGAGGAGCCGCGCGGCAATCCGCTCGCCGAGTTTGCGAACAATCTCAACGAGCTGGCTCGCCAGGGCAAGATTGATCCGCTGATCGGTCGGCAGGAAGAAGTCGAGCGCACGATCCAGGTGCTCTGTCGCCGACGCAAGAACAACCCGCTCTATGTCGGCGAGGCCGGCGTCGGCAAGACTGCGCTGGCGGAAGGTCTGGCCAAGCGCATCGTCGAAGGCGATGTTCCAGCGGTGCTCGAAAACTGCACGATCTGGGCGCTCGATCTCGGCGCCCTGGTCGCCGGGACGAAGTATCGCGGCGATTTCGAGAAGCGCCTCAAGGGCGTTATCACCCAGCTCAAGAAGGAGCCGGGCGCGATTTTGTTCATCGACGAAATCCACACGATCATCGGCGCCGGTTCGGCGTCCGGCGGCACCATGGATGCGTCCAACCTGATCAAGCCCGTGCTTGCCAATGGCGAGCTGCGCTGCATCGGCTCGACCACATTCCAGGAATACCGAGGCGTGTTCGAGAAGGATCGCGCGCTCGCGCGCCGCTTCCAGAAGATCGATGTCGTCGAACCCTCGATTGCGGACAGCATTGAAATCCTCAAGGGACTGAAGTCGCGGTTCGAGGAACATCACAAGGTCGAATACACGAATGACGCGTTGAAGGCTGCTGTCGATCTCTCGGTAAAGCACATTGCGGATCGTCTGTTGCCGGACAAGGCTATCGACGTGATCGACGAAGCAGGCGCACGCCAGCAATTGCTGCCGCTGGCCGAGCGCAGCGGCCTCGTCGATGTGCCCGACGTCGAGTTCATCGTTGCGCGCATGGCGCGCATTCCGACGAAGCAGGTTTCGGCATCGGATCGCGACGTGCTGCGCAACCTAGATCGCAACCTGAAGATGGTCGTGTTCGGCCAGGATGCAGCGATCGACGCGCTGACCGGCGCGATCAAGATGGCGCGCTCGGGCCTCGGCAATCCGGTCAAGCCAATCGGTTGCTTCCTGCTGACCGGCCCGACCGGCGTCGGCAAGACCGAGGTCACGCGCCAGCTTGCGATGCAGCTCGGCATCGAACTGGTGCGCTTCGACATGTCCGAATACATGGAAGCGCATTCGGTCTCGCGTCTGATCGGCGCGCCTCCGGGGTATGTCGGTTTCGACCAGGGAGGTCTGCTGACCGAGCAGATCGTCAAGCATCCGCATTGCGTACTCTTGCTCGACGAGATCGAGAAAGCGCATCCGGACGTCTACAACGTGCTGCTGCAGATCATGGACCGCGGCGCGCTGACCGATACCAATGGACGTGAGGCGAACTTCAAGAACGTGATCGTGGTGATGACGACGAACGCGGGCGCACAAATGGCCGCGCGTCGCACCATGGGCTTTGTCGAACAGGATCATGCGACCGACGCACTGGAAGTGCTGAAGCGCAACTTCAGCCCGGAATTCCGCAATCGCCTTGACGCGATCGTGCAGTTCGGCGCACTCGACTTCGATCACATCCTGCGCGTCGTCGACAAGTTCCTGATCGAGCTGGAAGCCCAGTTGCAGGAGAAGCATGTCTCGCTGCATGTCGATGCCGATGCGCGACGCTGGCTGGCACAGCATGGCTTCGACCCGCAGATGGGAGCGCGACCGATGGCACGCGTGATCCAGGAGAGCGTCAAGCGCCTGCTCGCCGACGAACTCCTGTTCGGCAAGCTGGCCGATGGCGGAAAGGTCGTGTTGTCGGTCAAAGACGACAAGCTTGCGGTCGAGTGCGAGGCGGCGGAGAAGCTGCCGGTAGTCGTGGAGTGAGCGGGCTTCGCTCGCACGCTCGTTAAAAGCAAAAAGCCGCGCAGATGCGCGGCTTTTTGTTTGCAGTGGCAGACGCGCAACCGGCCGCAAACGGCTGGCAGCGCGATGTCACTTCATGCGGTAAGTGATGCGGCCCTTGGTAAGGTCGTAGGGCGTCATCTCCACCTTGACCTTGTCGCCGGTCAGGATGCGGATGTAATTCTTGCGCATGCGACCTGAAATATGTGCGGTGACCACGTGCCCGTTCTCGAGCTTCACGCGGAACATCGTGTTGGGAAGGGTTTCGAGAATCGCGCCTTCCATCTCGATGACGTCGTCTTTTGACA
>JBDSBK010000511.1:0-2553 GCA_039921645.1 Dokdonella sp. | reverse complement strand
CCGGGAAAGCGCACCAGGGTGTGCACCATCCAGAACTCGGTCACGGTCAGCGGCACGTCGATGCCGTTCCAGGTGACGCGCATGCGTTCGGTCTCGAGCGCGAGAGGGCCTTGCGTGATCACACTGTCGGCGGCGACCGGCTTGCGCAGCGCTTCCATGCGGCGGAACAACGCATTGATGCGCGCAGCCAGCTGGTGCAGCGAGATGTCCTTGGCGAGATAGTCGTCGGCACCGAGGCGCAGGCCCGAGATCACGTCGAAATCCGAATCGCGTGCGGTCAGGAACAGGATCGGCAACGTCGGCGCCTTCGCGCGCAGGCCGCGGCAGAGTTCGAAGCCGCCTTCGGGCTCGTCGCCAAGCCCGACGTCGATGATGACGAGTTCGGGCAGTCGCTGCGCGAAAGCGATCTCGGCTTCGCCGCGCGAGGCATAGCCGCGAACGTCGTAACCCAGCCGCGTCAGCGCCTCGGAATAGTTGGCGCGGATCAGCGGTTCGTCTTCGACGATGGCGATGCTGCGTGGCATGGGACAGAACTCCTGGAGACTGCGGTCAGCTTACGCAGCGGGCGGATGCACGCGCAACGGCCGCGGCGTCGCCGTCAGTAAAATGCCACAACTCGTCGGCGCCCTGCCCCCGCTGGAGCCGTGCACGAACTCCGCAGCGCGATCCAATGACTTCCAGGCTGGCAACCGCGACCAGCCACGGAGAGACTGATGAAAACGCAACGTCCCGATCCCAACGCCGAACTCTACACACGCGAACCCTTGCGCATCGTGTTCGCGCTGGCCGCTCTCATCCTCGGCCTTGTGGCTTCCCTGCAGATTTGAATGGAGTAGAGCAATGAACTTCCAGCTGTTCGACAAGCCGCGCGCCACCGGCGCCAGCGGTCGCCGCGATCCGGCCTTCGATGACCTTGGTGACTCGTTCTGGCTCGGTGGTGAAGCGATGGTCGCGCCGGCATGCCTCAAAGCGCTGCGCGATGCGGAACGCATCGTCGCCGACGAATGCGCAGACCCGGCCTGGCTCGCGATCTGATTGCCCGTGTTGTGGTCCCGCGTCGGCCGATTGCCCCCATCCCCCCGGGGCCGGCGCGGGATTTTTGATGGCCATGGATGGCCGGAATGCCGAAAATGCAGGAGCATTTTTCGGCCAAGACCATGGACGGTATGCTGGGTCCGCGTGCGCTCCCGGCGCTCGCGAACACTTCCCACATCCTTGTGGGGCGCAATGCAGGAGCAATTGCCAGCATCGACGCACGATGAACGCCGGGTTCCGCTGGCGTTTCCAACGCTCCCTGTGGATCGCAACGCACGAGCATTTTTCGGCAATCTGGATGGATGGACGGAGCGATCAACCGTCCGCAATCGCCGCATGCATCTTCGCAATCACCGCGCGGTAGTCCTTCTCGCCGAACACTGCCGAACCAGCCACGAAGGTGTCCGCGCCAGCCCGCGCAATCTCCGCAATGTTGTCCGGCTTCACGCCCCCGTCGATTTCGAGGCGGATGGCGCGGCCGCTCGCATCGATGCGTTCGCGCGCAAGCCGCAGCTTGTCCAGCGCCGCGGGAATGAAACTCTGTCCGCCGAATCCCGGATTGACCGACATGATCAGCACGAGATCGATCTTGTCGAGCACGTAGTCGAGATAGTTGAGCGACGTCGCCGGGTTGAACACGAGACCGGCCTGACAACCCGAACTCTTGATCAACTGGATCGTGCGATCGATGTGCTCGCTCGCTTCGGGATGAAAGCTGATCAGGCTCGCGCCAGACTTGGCGAAGTCCGGCACGATGCGATCAACCGGCTTGACCATCAGGTGTACATCGATCGGTGCTGTGACGCCGTGCTTGCGCAGCGCTTCGCACACCAGCGGCCCGATCGTGAGATTGGGAACGTAGTGGTTGTCCATCACGTCGAAATGGATCCACTGCGCGCCCGCCTCGATGACGGCGTCGACTTCCGCACCAAGTCGCGCGAAGTCGGCGGAAAGGATGGATGGGGCGATGATGGGAGCTTGCTTGGCCATGTTGGTTTCCGCGCTGCATGTGGGAGCAACTGTCTCTGTCGGGTTTATTTCAAGCCACGTTCCGATTTTATCCGCTCATACGCCGCATTGATCTCGCGCGCGCGATCTTCGGCGCGGCGCTTCAACTCGTCCGGCACGTCACTGCCGAGTTTGTCCGGATGGTGCTGACTCATGAGCTTGCGGTAGGCGCGCTTGACATCGCCCTCCGCTGCATTGCGCTGGATGCCGAGCACCGCATACGCATCGATCGATGGACGCAGCGATGGCGGTGGGCGCGGACCGTAACTGCCACGCGGTCCCTGGGCGGAGGATGTGTAGCCCTTCATCGCAGAAAGCGCAGCCAGTTCGTCCTCACCGACACCCAGCGCCGCGCACAGTCGACGAACCAGCACGAGTTTGGGCTGCGCCAGCGCGCCTTCCGCATGGACGAGGTCGAGCAGGAGGTCGAGCACGACGAAGGCGAGATCACGGCGGTCGCTGCACCAGCTCCTGAGGCCGATGATCGCAAGACCTGCATCGAAACCTTCC
>JBDSBK010000510.1:0-3616 GCA_039921645.1 Dokdonella sp. | reverse complement strand
GACCTGCGTGGCAGCGCGGAGGCCTTCGCTGGACCATTCGATCAACGCACGTACCATGGGCTGCCGTCGGTGTTCGACCGCTACGGCACCTAGTGGACTGTAACGCTCATTTCGGAAGCGGCTCGCTCGGTCTCGCTTCGCGATCCATCTCCCAAATGAACATTACAGTCCACTCTCCCACTTCAAGGCACGTCCAATCGTCGACCATGGGCCAACAGCATCACGACGGGACATCAGCCGACGCACCTGAGCAGGCGCCGGATCACTCCACAGGGAACGACAAGCGCCGCATGCAGGATGACCACGTACCGCTTTGCATCGACCTCGATGGCACGCTGATCCATACCGATCTGCTGGCCGAGAGCGCGCTTGCGCTGTTGCGGCGCAATCCGTTGTACCTGTTCTGCTTCGTCGCCTGGCTGATCCGCGGCAAGGCGCATTTGAAGCGCGAGATTGCCGCTCGCGCACAGATCGATGTCGCCAACCTGCCGTATGACGAACGCGTGCTGGTCTGGCTGCGCGATACCGGCGACTCACGGCGACGCGTGCTCTGCACAGCATCGGACCAACGCCTGGCCGATGCGGTTGCCGCGCATGTCGGTGGCTTCGACGAGGTGCTCGGCAGCGATGGCGTGCGCAATCTCGGTGGCCGCGGAAAGCGTGACGTGCTGCGCGGGCGCTACGGCGAGCAGGGCTTCGACTATGCAGGCAACGCGACCACGGACCTGCACGTCTGGCGTCACGCACGGCGCGTGATCGTCGCCAACGCATCCTCCACCTTGTTGCGGCGCGTGCGCGCGCAGTGCGAAGTCGAGCGCGTGTTCGAGCGTCGGACCGACGGCCTGCGTGCGTGGGTACGCGCACTGCGCCTGTACCAGTGGCCGAAGAACCTGCTCGTATTCGTCGCCGCTGTGGCCGCGCACCGGATCTTCGAGCCGGCTGCGCTGGGAGCAACCGCGCTCGCGTTCGTCGCGTTCTGCCTGTGCGCGTCCGGCGCCTACGTGCTCAACGATTTGTTCGACCTCGATTCCGACCGCCGCCATCCGCGCAAGCGTACGCGCCCGTTTGCTGCAGGTCGATTGTCGATTGCCGCCGGCCTCGTCGCCGCGCCACTGCTGACGCTCGCGGCATTTGCAGTCGCTTCACGCCTGCCGCCGCGCTTCGCTTTCGTGCTTGCGCTGTATGCGCTGACGACGCTCGCGTATTCACTCGTGCTCAAACGCGTCGTGCTCCTCGACGTACTCGTGCTTGCGGCGCTCTACACCTTGCGCATCGTCGCCGGTGCAGTCTCGATTCCGGTCGAGGCATCCGGCTGGTTCCTGTCGTTCGCCATGTGCCTGTTCCTCGGTCTCGCACTGGTCAAGCGCTATGCGGAAGTGCAACGCGTGGCGACGGGCGACGGTTCGCGCATCGCAGGACGCGGCTATCGCGCCACGCACCTGTCGGCGATCGGCGTCAGCGGCATCGTCTGCGCCGCTCTCAGCGTCGGCGTGCTCGGCTTGTACATCGACAGCACAAAGAGTGCCGCGTTGTACTCGCAACCGCACTGGCTATGGTTGCTGCTGCCGCTGCTCGCGGGTTGGCTCGCGCGCGTCTGGATGCTTGCGCGGCGCGGGCGCATGCATGACGATCCGGTCGTGTTCGCGTTGACCGATGGCCCGAGCCTCACCGTGCTCGCGGGATTCATTGCCGTGGTCGCGATGGCCGTGTGAAGCGCTTGTGTCAGGAACCAACTCGTCGTCACTGCGCGAACGCGGGAGTGAGGTGCGCAAACCGCAAGCTCGCACGCTCGAGGTCAGCCTCCCGCTGCGGCCGGCGCCGGCGCCGGTCCCTCCAGCAACGCATTGATCTCCTCGACAAAGCCGCCAAGCGCCTTCTCCGCATAGCCGACATGCACCTGCGCGACACGGCCCGCCTTGTCGATCATCACGATGTAGGGCAACCCGCTCACGGCATAGGGCTTGGCGACTTCACCGCCACGCTCGTCCGCCGTCATGGTCAGCTGGAAATCCTTGAGCCGACGCCGCATCGCGACGTATTTCGCACGATCCTTGTCCGTGTTGATCGCAACCACTTCGATGCGCGACTTGCCGACACTCCGCTGCAGGTTTTCCAGCACCGGCAATTCTTTCAGGCAGTAGCCACACCAGGTTGCCCAGAACGTCAGCACGACCACCTTGCCGTGGTGGGTGCTGACATGGATTTCCTTGCCGTCACGGTCGGTGCCCAGTGAATCCGGGGGGACGTCGCCCACATGGACTTGGGCGTGTGCGCTGGTCGCAACGGCGAAAACAAGTAATGTCGCTGAAAACGGCCTGTACCACATACGTTAATTTCCCAATTTGAAAGGCGATGCGGTACCCAGTGCGTTGAAGCCATCCGATCGCGCTTGATCAAACAGACCGTCCGCATTCCCCAAGTGATCTGCACGCCGTACGCTGACTGAAGCAGCCAACAAGCAAGCCGTTAAAGAAGAAGCCTCGCAAAAGCGGGGCTTCTGACACGCCATTTGTTCAAATTCCGCCTGTGCTAAATAAAAGAATTATCGATAGCACTAAAATCTGCAGCACAAAAATAGCGATTACAAGCCATTTCGGAAGCTTTGTCGCGAATGCATACAATAGGAGATTTAGCGCTACAAACACCGACGGAATTACAACGTAGAATTCTGCCTGCCCAATGTCAGGAAAACCTCTTGCTGCGTCTGGATAGCTGGGAACATGTCGCCCAGCAACATCGATGATGCCGGAAATAAGTTTCAAGAGCCAACAGATTAGGAGCATTGCTGATACAAGTTGCCGCATCGACCCTTTACCCTTCGCAGGCACATTCATCGCCCTGACCCTAGAGACTCCCTTGCGCCGAAACCATAAATCCCGAAGATTATCGGCCCCATAATCTGATTCGTTACCGGATTCGGGCCGAGGCCGGTTCCAATTATTTGCGCACCCACGACACCATTTATCTGCTGAATAGATATGGTGACTGATCCGCCAAACATATGGCCTGGCAAGGTTTGGTTTATGATGGTTTTCTCGCAGGGATCGACGGTCTGATTAATCGGGTTTTCACCTGCCAGCATGATGTCGCGACTTCCATCTTGCGCGGGCGGTGCGCCGGGCGCTGAGAAATTTCTGAATGCATTGAGGCCGTCAGTAGTCGTGCATCCTCCGGCACATAGCGGAGCCCAGATTTTGTAATAGTGATCTCCCGCATTCCCATGGGCAAGCTGGCTCTTTACACCGGGGGAATTGACTGCGACTCCGCGACCGCCCGCTCGTCATCCAGCTTCTCGAATCGTTGGGCCGACGCGGATAGGAAGGCGTTCGTTCCCCAATGTCGGCGGGCAGGTTGGAACGATCGAGCTGACGCGGTTCGCGCGCACGCGCTCACGGCGACGGTTCGCAGCCGCCCGCCTCCGCGCGTTTTTCGGCGCGATGTCGAATCGCCTCCGGATCGGCGAGGCCGACCCACTTGAGGTATTTGCCTGCGACCTTGTCGCCGAGCGAAACATCGGGCGCGAACGCACCGGCGAAACGCGTCTTCTTGCAATCGATCGGATTGCCGCGTTTTTCGATCTGCGCCCAACGCGCCTTGGCGGCTTCCTGCGGATTCT
>JBDSBK010000509.1:0-8009 GCA_039921645.1 Dokdonella sp. | reverse complement strand
ATCACACCATCGATTTCCTTGATGATGACTTCCGCGCGCGACACGGCCAGTTCATAGCCTTCGCGACGCATGGTTTCGATGAGTACGGAAAGATGCAGTTCGCCGCGACCGGAGATCTTGAACTTGTCCGGATCCTCGGTTTCGTCGGCCTTCATTGCGACGTTGTGCAACATCTCGCGCATCAGGCGTTCGCGGATCTGGCGCGAGGTCAGGAACTTGCCGCCACTGTGTTCCTTGGTGCCGGCGAACGGCGAGTTGTTGACCTGGAAGGTCATGCTGATCGTCGGCTCGTCGACATGCAGCACCGGCAACTGTTCCGGTGCGTCGGGTGCACAGATCGTGTCGGAAATGCTCAGTCCATCGATGCCATTGATCGCGATGATGTCGCCTGCTTCGGCTTCCGCCACTTCTCGGCGTTCTAGACCCATGAAACCGAGCACCTGCAGAACCTTGGCATTGCGCTTCTTGCCTTCGCGATCAACGACCACGACCTGCATGTTGGTGCGGACCTTGCCGCGCTGGATGCGGCCGATGCCGATCAGGCCGACATAGTTGCTGTAATCGAGCTGGCTGATGCGCATCTGGAACGGGCCGTCCGGGTCGACTTGCGGCGGCGACACGTGCTTCATGATCGCTTCGTACAGCGGGGTCATGTCGCCCGAGCGCACGTCGGGATCGAGACCGGCGTAGCCGTGCAACGCCGAGGCGTACACGACCGGGAAATCTAGCTGCTCATCGGTCGCGCCGAGACGATCAAAAAGATCGAACGTCTGATTGAGCACCCAGTCCGGGCGTGCGCCTGGCCGGTCGACCTTGTTGATCACGACGATCGGCTTGAAACCCATCTGGAACGCCTTCTGGGTCACGAAGCGCGTCTGCGGCATCGGGCCGTCCATCGCATCGACGAGGATCAGCACTGTGTCGACCATCGACAGCACGCGCTCGACCTCACCGCCGAAGTCGGCATGTCCGGGCGTGTCGACGATGTTGATCCGGTTGTCGCGCCAGGTGATCGCGGTGTTCTTGGAAAGGATCGTGATGCCACGTTCCTTTTCCTGGTCGTTCGAGTCCATCACGCGCTCGGCGAGCACGGTGCGTTCGCTGAACGTCCCGGATTGCTTGAGCAGGCAGTCGACGAGGGTGGTCTTGCCATGGTCGACGTGAGCGACAATCGCGATATTGCGGAGCTTTTCGATGGACATCGGAATAACCTGCGGCCGTCAGAAGCGGGCCATGCTGTGGAAGATGCGGCAAGTGCCGGCAGTTAGCCGGTCATTATAGCCTGTCCGCGTGACAGGCGTCGCCTGTCGCCTGAATGGGCGGCAATTGGCCGAGGATCGGTTAGTCTGCGCGTCTTTTTCGCCCAACCCCTCTTCTCCAACCAAGGGAATTCCCATGTCGACCCTGCCCGAGCTCACCGCCGAAATCGCGACTGTCTACGGCACGATCCATTTGCGTCTTTTCGCCAGCCAGACCCCGATGACTGTCGCGAGCTTTGCCAATCTGGCCAAGCGCGGCTTCTATGATGGCAAGACGTTTCACCGCGTGATCCCCGACTTCATGATCCAGGGTGGCTGTCCGCAGGGCAGCGGCACGGGCGGTCCCGGCTACAAGTTCGGCGACGAAATCGTGGCCAGCCTCAAGCATGACCGTCCCGGCGTCCTGTCGATGGCGAACGCGGGGCCGGGCACGAACGGCAGCCAGTTCTTCATCACGCATGGGGCAACGCCCTGGCTTGACGGCAAGCACACCGTATTCGGCGTGGTGGTCGGCGCCGCGGATCAGGCGATCGTCGACAAGGTGAGGGGCGGCGACGAGATCAAGTCGATCACGATCCAGGGCGATGCCGAACCACTGTTCGCACAGGAAGCAGCGCGCATCATGAACTGGAATTCGGCGCTTGATGCCGCGGGTTTCAAGGCGGGTTGAAAACGCACTGCGCTGGCAATAACCCCTGCATTGCAATCCACCGGAATGTGGGGAGTGTTCGCGGATGCCGGAAGCGCCCGTCGATCTAGCACTCCGGTCATCCAAGGCCTAAAAAAAATCGCCCCGCGCATGGCGGGGCGATCTCGCGCAATCGAGCGGGTTCGCGTCGATCAGGCGGTATTGCGCTTGAACATGCGGTAGATCGCCAGCAGGATCAGCGAACCGATGACGCCGCCGATGAAGCCGGAAGGTTCGATCGAGCCGGTGGCCGACAGATGCGTGCCGAAGATCACGCTGCTCAGCCAACCGCCGAGAAACATGCCGGCGATGCCGATCAGACCGGTGATGATGAATCCACCCGGATCTCTGCCCGGCATCAGGAACTTCGCGACGACGCCGACGATCAGGCCGACAATGAACATCCATAACCAATTCATGGAACCTCCCTCAGGTTGGAGACGCAACGCACTCTAGCGCAGGTGCGTCACGCCTAGCTTGTTGCGTCGCGGGGAACCGCCCCAACCTTGTCGGCAGCGCCGGGCTGCAAGCCGCGTTGTGATAGAATTTTCAGGTTTTTCGAGCCGCTTTTCACCTGCCCCGAGGACTTGCATGCCCACTCTCGCCACTCGCATGAGCCGCGCCAAACCCAGCGCGATCATGGCCGTTGCCGAAAAGGCCAAGCAGCTCAAGGCTGCGGGTCGCGACATCGTCAGTTTCTCGATCGGGGTGCCGAATTTTCTGCCCGGCGACCATGTCTACGCAGCAGTGCGCGACGCGCTGGCGAAAGACAGCGGTCAGTACGGTTCGAACCGCGGTGCCGATGCGCTGCTCGATGCATTCCTGAAGCATCTCGAGGGCAGCGGCCTGACCGGCTACACGCGCAAGAACGTCGCGACCGGCATCGGCGCGAAGCAGGTGCTCTACAACCTGGCGGAAGTCCTGCTCGATCCCGGTGACACAATCGCGTTTCCGGTGCCTTACTGGACCAGCTACGTCGATATCGCCGAGATCGTCGACGCAAAGATGCGCCTGATGCCGTGCCCGGCCGAGCAGAACTACAAGCTCACGCCAGCACAGCTCGATGCCGCGCTGCCGGGCGTCAAGGTGTTCCTTTTCAACAATCCGTCGAATCCGACCGGCATGGTGTACACGAAAGACGAAATCGCGGCGCTCGCCGATGTGCTCGTCAAGCATGCGGATGTCTGGATCATTTGCGACGACATCTACAACCGGATGATTTTCGACGGCGTCGGCTACCACAATTTCGTCAATGCGCGGCCGGAACTTCGTGATCGCGTGATTCACGTCGACTCGATCTCGAAGACCTATGGCATGCCGGGCTGGCGTGTAGGTTTCGTGACCGGCCCGGAAAATGTCGCGCAAGCGATCACGACGATGAATTCGAACCACATCACCAACATTCCCGAAATCGTTACCGCCGCCGCGGTCGCGGCTCTCGCCGGTCCGCAGGATGTGCCGACGCAGAAGTGCGCAGAATTCCAGGCCAAGCGCGACCAGGTCATGGCGATCATGAATTCGATTCCGGGCGTCGTCTGTCCGCGTCCGCAAGGGGCGTTCTACGTGTTCCCGAACATCGCCTGCGCATTCGGCAAGAGCCATGGCAGCACGAAAATCGCGAATGACGTCGATTTCTGCAACGCGCTGCTCGAAGCCAAAGGCGTCGCTTGCGTGCCGGGTTCCGCGTTCGGCGATCGCAATGCGCTGCGTATTTCCTACACGTGTCCCACGCCGCAATTGCCGGAAGGCCTCAAGCGTTTCCGCGAGTTCTTCGCCGAACTCGCCTGATCAAGGCGGCGCGCCTTCGAGCACGCCGCCAGTTCGATCCAACTGGAAGGGCACGCCCGTTGCGCGTGCCCGACTCATGCAAGCTCAAGGAGTCTGTCGATGAAAGCCCCCGTTCGAGTTGCCGTCACCGGTGCCGCCGGCCAGATTGGTTATGCCCTGTTGTTCCGCATCGCTGCCGGCGACATGCTCGGCCCGGACCAGCCGGTGATACTGCATCTGCTTGAAATCACGCCTGCGCTGCCTGCGCTGCAGGGTGTGGTGATGGAACTCAATGACTGCGCATTCCCTACGCTCGCAGGTGTGGTCGCGACCGACGACGCCAATGTCGCGTTCAAGGATGTCGACTATGCGCTGCTCGTCGGCGCTCGTCCGCGCGGACCCGGCATGGAGCGCAAGGACCTGCTCGAAGCGAACGGTGCGATCTTCGCGCCGCAGGGCAAGGCGCTCAACGATCACGCCAAGCGTGACGTCAAGGTGCTCGTGGTCGGCAACCCCGCCAACACGAATGCGCTGATCGCGCAGCAGAATGCGCCATCACTGGATCCGAAATGCTTTACCGCGATGGTTCGCCTCGATCACAACCGCGCGTTGTCGCAGCTCGCCGAAAAAACCTCTGCGCACACGACCGACATCAAGAAGATGACGATCTGGGGCAATCATTCCTCGACCCAGTATCCGGACATCCATCATGCGAGCGTGAAGGGCAAGGCGGCGAC
This sequence comes from Dokdonella sp., assembly GCA_039921645.1. Taxonomy (GTDB): domain Bacteria; phylum Pseudomonadota; class Gammaproteobacteria; order Xanthomonadales; family Rhodanobacteraceae; genus Dokdonella_A. Next base: position 3,558 of record JBDSBK010000509.1, on the reverse strand, counting down.
CGATCTCGTCGACACCGGCTGGTACAAGGACACGTTCATTCCGACCGTCCAGCAGCGCGGCGCAGCGATCATCAAGGCGCGTGGCGCCTCGTCCGCCGCGTCCGCGGCATCCGCGGCGATCGACCACATGCGCTATTGGGCAAACGGCACGGCCGATGGCGACTGGGTCTCGATGGGGATTCCGTCGGACGGTTCCTACGGTATCGCGCCAGGCGTCATCTACGGCTATCCGGTCACCGTGAAGGGCGGCAAGTACGCGATCGTGCAAGGCCTGGAGATCAATGCATTCTCGCGCGAGCGCATGGATGCGACCGACAAGGAACTTCGCGAAGAACGTGCGGGTGTCGAGCACCTGTTCGCGAAGCGCTGATCGCAACGCTCGGCTCTCCGTGCGAGGCGCGGAAAGCCGAGCGGCATTCCATCGGATGCGACGGAATGCAGGGCCGGCCGATGATGGTCGGTCGTGAAACCACGGCGCGCTGAGCGGCGCCAGCCCGGCCCGACTCGCAGGGGTGCGAAGTTCGCGTTGTTGTCGGGTGAAATCGTCAATCGGGTATGGTTCTTGCCGAGCTTCGTCGGGTCAAGCCGGGGATTCCTGTTCTTTTCGCATCGCGCGGATGTTGCGGGCCTGCCCGCTGCGTCAGCGAGCATAATGGTCCATGCCTGCATCCATGCTGCAATCCGACTCACTCCAGCTCGAATGGTTGACTCGTTTGATCGAGGCGACCGCGCCTGCGCAGATCGCCGGTGTGATCGCAGACCTCGCACGACCGTACCCGGGTTGTCGATCGGCGAGTGTCGTGTGGTCGGCCGACGTGCCGGAGACGTTCGAGAGCACGCTTGGCGGAACGCCGTCGCGCGATGACTTGCGCCGGGCACTCGCGCTATTGCGCAGTGGGAATACGTTCGCGGTCGACGGGCGGCATCTTTCCCTGCTGCTGCATGCGGAAGAACGTGCAGTGCTGCTGGTCGAATTCGACGACGAGCCGGTGCCGCATGCATTGATCGACTCGATCAACGAGCGGTTGCAGATCGCCGTGCAGCATTTCTGCCGTGCACTGAAGCTGGCCGAACTGCATCATTCGAACAAGCAGCTGGAGCATTCGGAAACACTGCAGCGCGCCTTGTTCGCGATTTCCGAGCTCGCCAGTTCCGACCGCGACATGGCGGACATCCTGCGCAGCATCCATGCCGTCGTCAGCACGCTGATGTATGCGGAGAATTTCTTCATCGTGTGGCACGACGCGGAAGGCAAGAGCCTGCGCTTCGTGTACTACGTCGACGCAGAGGACACCGAGGCGCCTGACACCGCGGAAGTCATTCCGTTGAACACCCGCGAACGTACCTTGACCTGGTATCTGATCGTCGACGGGAAGGCGCTGATGGGCAGCATCGAGCAGCTGCGCCGCCAGGTCTCCGGTCCGCTGGTCATGAGCGGCCCCGACAGCGTCGACTGGCTCGGGGTACCGATGTTGCGCGACGGCAAGGCGTACGGGGCGTTGGTCGTCCAGAGCTACAAACAGGGAATCGGATTCACCTTCGAAGATCGGCTGCTGCTGGAGTTCGTCGGCAGTCATATCCTCACGGCACTCGAGCGCAAGCAAAGCAAGGACGACCTCGAGCAGCGCGTGCATTCGCGCACGCTGGAACTGGCCGAAGCCAATCGCGGGTTGCAGCAGGAAGTGCTGGAGCGTCAGCGCTCGGAGCGTCTGCAGTCGGCGTTGTTTCACATCGCGCAGCTCGCTACCGCGGACATCGACGAGAACAAGTTCTATCAGCGCGTGCATGCAGCGGTCGGCGAGCTGATCAACGCGGACAATTTCTTCATCGCACTGCTTTCCGACGACGAGCGCTTTCTCGGATTTCCCTACTACGTCGACGCCGGCCAGCGGCGCAGCGTGTTGCGCGAAGTCGGACGCGGTCTCAGCGAGTACGTCTTGCGACACGGCGAGCCGCTGCTGGGTGGCCCGGAACGTATCGACGAACTGTCGCGTACCGGCGAAATCGATGCGGAACGGATTGGCCGGCCGGCCGAATGCTGGCTCGGGGTACCCCTGCGCGTGGGCGATCAGGTGATCGGTCTGGTCGTCGTGCAAAGCTATTCCGAGAGGATGGCGTATGGCGCGGCCGACCAGGAACTGCTCAGCTTCGTTGCACTGCAGATCGCCAACAGCATCCATCGACGGCGTTCGGCCGTATCGCTGCAGCGTGCGTACGCGGAACTCGAACAACGCGTCGAGGAGCGCACGCACGAACTGCGCGAACAGATCCAGCAGCGCGAGTCGGTGCAGGACCAGCTCAAACATCAGGTCATGCACGATGCATTGACCGGGCTGCCCAATCGCGGATTCCTGCGCGACCGGCTCGAACGCGTGCTGGCGCAACTGCAGCGCGAGCCGGGCCGTCGCTGCGCTTTGCTGTACCTGGATGTGGATCGCTTCAAGGTCATCAACGACAGCCTAGGTCACCTCGCCGGCGACGAAATGCTCAAGGAAGTTGCACGGCGCCTGCACGATTGCGTGCGCGAACCCGACATGGTGGCGCGCCTGTCGGGCGACGAATTCGCGGTCCTTTTGACGGACGTGAAATCTACCGAAGCGGCACAGGCAGTCGCTCAGCGCGTGCTGGATACGCTGGGTCAGCCATTGCAGGTGGCAGGCAAGGAGCTGGAGCCATCGGTGAGCATCGGCATCGCGATCGGCGACGGCAGCTACATCATGGCCGACGAAGTCCTGCGCGACGCCGACCATGCGCTGTACCGCGCCAAGGAAATGGGACGAAAACGCTTCGAGTTGTTCGACGAAACCCTCGCAGCCAATGTGGTCGACGTGCTGACCCTCGAAGGCGAGCTCCGTCGTGCGCTGCAGCGCGACGAGTTTGAACCGCACTTGCAGCCGATTTGTCGACTCGAGGATGGGCGGATCGTGGGATACGAAGCGCTGCTGCGCTGGAATCATCCGCACGACGGTGTGATAGGTCCGACGGGATTCCTCAAGGTGGCGCAGGACAGTGGCCACATCGAGGCGATCGACTGGCGCATGTTCGAAGCGAGTTGCAGGGCGTTTGCGCGCATCGGCGATCGCGAGACGTTTCTTACATTGAATGTGTCGGCGCTGCACGTGCGCCACGCCAATTTCGATCGACGCCTGTTGCGTCTGCTCGAGCACACGGGACTGCCACCCACGCGGTTGATCGTGGAAGTGACCGAAGGGTCATTGCTAGACGATCCGCAGCAGGTGCGTGCGACGCTCGATCGGCTGCGTCGGGTCGGCGTCGGCGCCGCACTCGACGATTTCGGTACCGGCTACTCTTCGCTGAGCTACCTGCACTCGCTGCCGCTGCGCATGCTCAAGATCGATCGTTCGTTCGTGCATGCGCTCGACGAAGGCATGCATACGACGACCACCGTCGTTGCGGCAATCCTTGCGCTGGCGCGTGCGCTGGGTATCCAGGTCGTCGCCGAGGGCATCGAGACGCCGGCGCAGCGCTCCGCGCTGCTGCAGATGGGTTGTGAGTTTGGTCAGGGCTATCTGCTCGGAAGACCTGCGCCGATCGGAC
>JBDSBK010000508.1:0-7083 GCA_039921645.1 Dokdonella sp. | reverse complement strand
GTCCCAGTCGCCGACATCGCAGGCGATCGTGCTGCGCAGCAGTTTCATCTCGGTGCTGCCGCGCGGATCGTCGCGTTTCTGGAACAGATCGAGCGCTTCACTGGCATGCTTCGTCGCGCTTTCGATGCGGCCTTCGATGCGGTCGAGATCGGCCAGATTGGCAAGACCGACGACGCGCACTTCCGCCAATTGCAGTTCTTCCGCTTCGCGCAGGCTCCCTTCGAGCGATTCGCGTGCAGCGCCGAAATCGCCACGCGCGGTTTGCGCGAGGCCCAGACTCAGGCGCGCGTTGACGGCGCCGGCCTTGTCCTCGATTTTCGCGTAGGTCGAGGCTGCCTGCTTCCAGTACACCTCGGCGTTGTCGAATTCGCCGACCTGGTAATACGAGAAACCGACGTTGATCAGGGCGCTGCCGACCTGATGCAGGTCGTTCTGGCTTTGATAGAGATTCAGGGCGCTGCGATAGGACTCGAGCGCATGGCGGAAATCGCCACGCTCCTCGTACAGCACGCCGGTATCGTTCATCACGTCTGCCATCGCGGCCACATCGCCGAGCGGTTGCAGGATGGCTTTTGCCTGATCGAGCAGGCTTTGCGCGCTCTTGAAATCGCCCTGCACCGCGCGCACAGACGACAGGTTGCGCAGGCTCACCGCCTGCCCGCGCGTGTCTCCGCGTGCAGCGCGCAAGCGAGCGGCGTTGTCGAACTGCTCGGCTGCGATCGGCAACTGGCCCAGGCTCTTGTAGCCGATGCCGAGTGCCTGCACGACGTCGGCTTTCAGGCGTTCGTCGTTCAAGCGGTTTGCGAGCACCTGCGCTCTTACCAGGTAGTCGTCGACGGCACGCTTCGCGTCGCCGGCCTGGATCGAATACTTGCCGAGCGCGTACCAGGCATCAGCGTTGCGCGCGTCTTCGCCGACCAGCGCGTCGAGCGTCTTGCGTGCATCGTCGAACTGGCCGAGATCGCCTTGCGCACGCGCGAGCAGCAGGCGCACCGGATGATCGCTCGGGGATTCCTTTGCGAGCACGTCGAGCAGCGCCAACGCCGCATCGCTGTCGCCGAGCAGTACCAGCGCGTAGGCGCGTGTGCGCCGCGCTGGGCGATCGGTGGTCCTGCCCAAGCCGTCGTTGGCCTGACGCGCGGCATCGGCTGCGTCGGCGGTGCGACCCGCACGTTCGAGCGATTGCAGCAACGACCACCACAAGGTCGGATCATGTGCGTGGGCAGCCGTCTGCACCGCAGCCGCGATGGGTGCTGCGCGTTCGTAGGCGCCAATTGCAGCCAGTTGCGTCGCATCCGGCCATGCCGACACCGGCGACGTGGCACCGATCTGTTTTTGCAGGGCTTGCTGCAGATCCCGCATCGCTTGCGGCAGCGCCTGCTCGGTGGAAACGGGTGTTTCGCCCTGCCAGCGTGGCTGCGTCGCATCCGGCAACCACACCGACAATTTGACGACGATGCCCTGCTCGGATCGCGCCAGCTCGCCTTCGAGCAGTCCGCGCGCACTCAACGCTGCGGCAACGCGCGGACGATGGCGTTGCGCAGTCGCGCTGTCGTAGCCGAGTTCGGTCAGCGCGCGCGCGACGCGCAAACCATCCGCGCTATCCACGCCGGCGCTGCCGGCGAGCGTATCGGCAAGACGGCGACCGATGCCCGCGGCGAGGTCGATATCTGCGGTGTCCTTGCTCGTCGTCGTCAGCGGCAGCGGCGCGAGATCGAGTGCGACATCGACGGCTGCGCCCGGTGTCGTTGCCGGCACCGGCGGCACCTGCAGGGGCCAATGTTTCAAGGCTGCCGCGAGCGCCATGACGACCGCGATACCCAAGGCTATGGTGATGGCGTTGCGTTGTGTTCGCGCGAGCCCAGGCACGCGGCGTTGATCGATCGCTCGCACGACCTCCTCGGCACTCTGGAACCGTCGGGCGGGTTTGAGTTCGAGCAGGCGCGTGCACAGGCGCACCACGAACGAAGGAAGTTGCGGCTTGATGCTGTCGACCGACGGCGGGTCGCGCACGATGCGTTGCGCGAGCATTTCCGCCGGCGTGCCGCCACGAAAGGGCAGGGTTCCGCTGAGCATCTCGAACAGGATCAGGCCAAGGGCATACAAGTCGCTGCGACCGTCGAGCTTGTCCGCGCGCGCCTGTTCCGGCGACAGGTATTCGGGTGTGCCGATGATCACGCCGCTGCCGGTGATGCCGGTGTTGCCGGCCGAGCGCGCGACACCGAAGTCGGTGATCGAGGCGTCGCCTTGTTCGTTGACGAGGACGTTGGCCGGTTTCAGGTCGCGATGCACGACGCCGCGATGATGGGCAGCGGCGAGGCCGAGCGCGAGCTGGCGCGCGATGCGGATCGCACGATCCGGCGGCAGCGAGCCTTCAGCGTCGAGCACACGCTCGAGCGAGGAGCCTGCCACATAGTCCATGCTGATCAACCACGCGGGTCCGTGTCGCACCAGATCGTGGATGCGCACCACATGCGGGCTCGACACCTGGCGCGCCAGCCGCAGTTCCTGGCGGAAGCGTTCGAACGCGTCCGGTCGACTGGCGAGCTCGGGGCGCAGCAGTTTCAGCGCGATATCGATATCCAATTCGATGTCGCGCGCAAGATAGACCACACCCATGCCGCCCATGCCGAGCAGGCGTTCGATGCGGTAGCGGCCGGCGACGACTTCGCCGCGGCGCAGGTCGGCAGCGGCAAGGATGCCGGTGACCGTCGCGCCGGGCGCGGTCGGATCCGATTCCATGTTGCGACCTGGCGATGTCATGGCGCGGGCTTCACGACCAGCGCAGGGCCGGTGGCATTCCAGTATGGCGCAATGCCGATCGCGCGGTTGCCGTCGACGTCGTCGACATCGAGCCACGCCGACATGTCGGCCAGCTGCGCTTCGATTTCCGTGGCGGCGAATACGGACGCGGCGTGGTCGACGAAGGCGCCGAGCAATTCGGCGTCGAGATCGGTGAACACCTTGGCTTCGTCGCTGGTGTCCGCATACGCGACGCCGAGCAGGCGCCCCGCGTGCTGCAGTGGCAGGCAGGCGAGGGCCCGGATACCGTGCGCGATCACGCTGGCCTGGCCTTGCAGCCAGGCGCGATCGCGCGGGTCACCGAGGAACACGGCACGTCGATCGATGATCGCGCGTTCGACCGCACTGCGACTGCCTGAAAATCTGCTGCCGGCGACGTCTTCGGGCTTGAGGCCGTAGCTTGCGCGCCAGCGCAATTGTCCGCCGCTGTCGAGCGCGAGCAGGAATCCGCGCTGGCATTCGGCGACATCGACGATGCCGCGCAGCAGGTCGGCCACGAGGCGATCACTGCGGCTGCCGCGTTCGATGCGCGCGGCCCAGGCCAAAGACGAATTGCGCCGTTCGGCTGCGCGCGCCTGCAGATGTGCTTGCGCCTGCGCATCGATCGCCTCGAACTCGCAGAACACATCGCCGAGCGCAAACCAGCTTGCGCGCGTGAGTTCCGCCTGTGCGACGCGTTCGCCGTCGAGTCGAATGCCATTCTTCGAACCCAGATCGGTAAGTGTCCACGCGAGCGGATTGCCGAGGATCTGCGCGTGCCGTCGCGATATGGATTCGTGCGCAACCACGATGTCGCACACCGGATCGCGGCCGATGGTGAGCGGCCGCCCTTCATCGGCAATGCGCACGATCACCGCTTCGCCGGGAACGTGGATGCTGAGCTTGGCGGGCATCGGCGAGCGACGTTCAGGGCGAGCCGCTGAGACGCCCGAGCGCAAAGCGGATATTGCCGGTGAACCCGACGACTTCGCCTTCTGCGTTGACGAGGTCGCGCGCGGAACGCCACGTGTTCGGCAGGGCGGGGCCACCAAGCACGGCACAGTGATAGTCGAGATCGTCGAGATGACTGATCGCCTGCGCGTAGTTGCCGGCTTCGAACGCGGCGCGACTGATATCCAGATCGGTCATGAGCGTGAGCTGCGCCGTCAGTCCGATCGCAGCATCGGACAGGCGGGCTTCGAGGGCGGCATAACCCTGCGATGCGCCGGTTGCATAGTCCTGCAGCGTGTCCTTGGTGACGACAAACTCCGAGAAGCCGCCGGCGCTGCCGCGCACGCGCACGCTTCCGCTGACGACTTTGGCGGTCAAGTCGTGGAATGGAGCGACGCCGCCGATTGCTGCCTTGACCAGTCGATATTGCGAAAACGGCGAGAACACGAGGTCAGGTGTATCGAGATCGACCTTGACGTCGTAGTAGAACTGCAAGCCGCAGCCCGCCGGCGGTTCTACCGTGACGCGCACAGGAAACGCGGGATCGATCGACTGGTTCGGCGGCAAGCGCCCGTTGATGTTTGCGATCGCCGTCGCATCGAGTACGTCCGCGGTGAGCCCGAGGCAAGCGACCGTGAGGTTGTGCGGGGCCTCGAATTCAAGCTCGAACTCGGCCGTGTAGTTGCCACTGCCGGGAGAGAGAACAGGCAAGCTGATGTCGGCATGCGCCTTGGTGCCGCCAATGATCGTCACGATCACGCCCGCCCGCGATTCATCGCACTGGAAAAGCGCGATACAACCGGCGAAGCCCGCGATGACGGCGTAGCGGAAACGACGATGAACCATGTGTCCTCGCAGGGAGACGCTATTCGCGTCGGCTGGCACGCCCGATCGATATCCTCACAGTAATCCAGCAACTGCGGCGCGTCGATAGCGTGTCGGAGTGTTCGCTCGCGCATGGGCGTACTCCCCGCGCTGTGCTGGGTGGAAACACTCAGCGCAGCGTCGGTCAGCGTCTGTACCTCCGCATCAGGGCGGCCGTGGCGATCGGGGCAAAATTGCCTTCCCCGCCCGTGCGTTCTTGATTGCGCTCGCGGGGGCGGCCGCTACAATCTGTGGGAACGCAAGGGGAACCAGACATTGGGGGATGTCGGCGCAATCACGGTCTTGCTGCAGCGTTTATCCGCTGGAGAGGTGCAGGCCGAGTCGGAATTGATGCCCTTGGTCTACGGGGAGCTGCGCCTGCTGGCTGCGCGTTATCTTCGCGGAGAACGCCCCGGGCATACGCTGTCGCCGACCGCGCTCGTTCATGAGGCTTATCTGCGGCTCATCGGCACTGCTTCGCTCGCGCCGGGCGACCGGCGACAGTTTTTCGCCATTGCAGCGCGGCGCATGCGTCAGGTGCTTGTCGATCATGCGCGACATCGCGACGCCGCCAAACGCGGCGGTGCCGAACGTGAAGCTGTCAGTCTTTCATCGCTTGCCGACGAAAGCAGTGGCGCTGGCGTCGATACCATTGCGCTCGACCAGGCGCTGACCCGTCTGCACGACATGGATGCGCGCAAGGCGCAGGTGGTCGAGCTTCGCTACTTCGCGGGCCTTGAAATGGCCGACATCGCCGAGTTGCTCGGCGTCTCGCGCGCAACGGCGCAGCGCGATTGGGATGTCGCGCGCACGTTCCTGTTCCAGGCATTGGCGTGACGTCCGGCGAGCACACGACGGTTCGCCGCGCCGCGGACATCGGCGCCGGCGCGCTCGCGTTGTTCGAGCAGGCGCTCGATCGTCCGCTCACGCAGCAGCGGGCATTCATCGAAGAGGCCACGCATGAAAACGCGGAGCTGCGCGTTGCGGCGATCGCCCTGATCGATGCGCACGCGGCAAGTCAGGGGTTCCTGGAGCCGGTGCAATGCGCGAGCCATACGCTGGGTCCGTATCGCCTGATCGCGCCGATCGGCGCAGGCGGCATGGGGCAGGTGTGGGTGGCCGAGCGACGCGATGGAGCCTACGAACATCGCGTCGCGATCAAGGTGCTGGCAAGCATGCTCGGCGATCCCGAAGCCTTGCGTCGCGCCGAAGCCGAACGCCAGTTCCTCGCGTGGCTCGATCATCCGAACATTTCGCGCGTGCTCGACGGTGGCACGACGCCGGAAGGACAACCGTATGTGGTGATGGAGTACGTCGACGGGCAACGCATCGACGCATGGTGCCGCAACCAGCATCTCGATCCGGCGGCACGCGTTCATGTGTTCCTGCAGGTTCTCGATGCGATCGACGCGGCCCATCGTGCGTTGATCATCCATCGCGACATCAAGCCGGCCAACGTGCTCGTGACCGACGAGGGCATCGTCAAACTGCTCGATTTCGGTATCGCCAAATCGCTCGACAACCGCATGGGTGGAAGCGCCACGCTCACAGGTTTCGCGCCGATGACGCCGGAATACGCCAGTCCCGAGCAACTGACGGGAAAACCGCTGACGACGGCGAGCGATGTCTACGCGCTCGGGTTGCTGCTGTACGAACTGTTGAGCGGCAGCGTCGCAAATGCCGCAGCCGGGCGTTCGTTCATCGATCTGGCGCAGCACATCTCGCTGCATTCGCCGACACGGCCGAGCCAGCGCTTCAATGCGGATGCGCTCGAAGTCGATGCGCGCCTCGCCGGAGAATGGAGGAAACGCATCGTCGGCGACCTCGACCGCATCGTACTCAAGGCGCTCGCACCCGAACCGCAACGACGCTACGAATCCGCACGCGTATTCGCCGACGACCTGCGCCGCTGGCTCGAGCATCGGCCGGTGCTCGCACGCGCGGGGGGCATGGGCTATCGCCTGGGGAAATTCTGCAAGCGCAACGTCCTCACCGTGTCCGCATCCGCGGCGGCATTCATCGCGCTCGCGATCGGTCTCGCGTTTGCTGCCGCACAGGCGCATCACGCGGCGGTCGAAGGCGAGCGCGCGATGCGCGCCAACCGGTTTCTCAGCAACATGATCGCGCGTGCCGACCCGTACTACGGTGGCAAGCCGCCGATGCTCGTCGATGCGCTGGATCGCGCAGTGCTCGATATTCCACTCGAACTTGCAGGACAGCCCTTGCTCGAGGCCGACATCCGTCGCGCGATCGGCCATGCCTACCTGATGCTCGAGCGCAACGATGCCGCGAAAGAGCAGATCGAACGTGCAGCGCGATTGCGCGCGTCGACCGGCGGGCCGGAATACGCGAAAGTGCTTGATTCCGAGGCCGTGCTCGAATGGCAGATGGGCCGCTATGAAGAAGCTGAGCGGCTGTTCAAGCGCGCGCTGGAAAACTGCGATGACAGTGTGCGTGGGCGGGAGCAACGCGGGGAACTTCAGAATG
>JBDSBK010000507.1:0-4464 GCA_039921645.1 Dokdonella sp. | reverse complement strand
GGACCAGCAGCGACGCGACGACATGGGGATTCTCCGGACATCACGGGGCGGGATGTGGAGGCCACTCCCAAGCGATCCATGATATCGGCAACTCGCGCGAGGCGCGGGTGACGAAAGACATGTTGCCCGCAAGCACGCAGAGGTGGCGGAACTCGATCTTTTTGCATGCCGTCGTTGCCGGACCCGGCTCCCGAGACCGCTCCGCGACGTCGTGCGGCTGCATTTCAGCAGGCAGTCGTCTTCGAACAGAACCTTAGGAAACCACGCTGCTGCCGCTCATCGTGAGGCGCGAAACCGACTCGCGATCACGCACCCGAAAGCGCTCCGCTTGTCGCCAGAACGTTCCGGGCAGCAATCGGTAACGCCGTTGAAGCCGCCATCGGGATCAGCACGGCCCGATGGGCCCGATGAAAGCCCGCAGGAAGGCTCCATGCACGCCACGGGGCCGCTCAGTGACGGTGCCGGCGTGAACGCAATCACGCCCAGGATGTTCATGGGTCGCAGAGAGAGTCCCGCGACGCAGCGTGGAAAACCGACTCCCTGCAGCGCGGTAAACGCCTGTCTTGCAGTCGAAATGCGCTTCGAGGGCACTTGGCAGGCTACCCGGAGTCATAAAGCCACGGCCCCGGCGCCGCGTCAGGTAAAATGAGCCCATGTATCTCGAGTATTACGGCCTGCGCGAACCGCCGTTTTCGATAACGCCGGATCCGCGCTATGTTTTCCTGTCCGAACGGCACCGGGACGCGCTCGCGCACCTGCTGTATGGCATCGGCAAGGGCGGCAGCGGCGGTTTCGTGCAGCTCACCGGTGAAGTCGGCACCGGCAAGACGACGCTGTGCCGCCTGCTGCTGGAGCAGCTGCCGGAGAACACGCGCGTCGCGCTCGTGCTCAATCCGAAACTGTCGCCGGTCGAACTGGTCGAGACAGTCTGCGAAGAACTCAAACTCGACATCGACGGCAAGCGCGGCAGCCTGAAGGGCCTGACCGACACGCTGAATGCATTCCTGCTCGACGCGTACGCGCAGGGCCTGCGCGTCGTGCTGATCGTCGATGAGGCGCAGAACCTGTCGATCGAATCGCTGGAGCAGGTGCGCCTGCTGACGAATCTCGAAACGCCGACGCAAAAGCTGCTGCAGATCATCCTGCTCGGCCAGCCGGAGCTGCGCGAGATGCTCGATCGCCCCGAGCTGCGCCAGCTGGCGCAGCGCATCACGGCGCGCTATCACCTCACGCCGCTCGACGCGACCGAAACCGAAACCTATGTGCGTCATCGCATGGCTGTCGCCGGCTGTGCGCGCATTCCGTTTTCGCGTCTGGGCTTGAAGGCGCTGTACCAGCGTTCGAGCGGCATTCCCCGCCTGGTCAACATCATCGCCGACCGCGCCTTGATGGCCGGCTACGCGCGCGAGCAGGACAGCCTCGGCGAACGCCTCGTCGATCGAGCCGCCGACGAGGCGCTTCCCGGCCACGCGCGCTACTGGATGCACCGGTACGGCCGTTGGGCTGCCGTTGCGCTGCTGGTTGCGGCCGTGGCGAGCGGTGCAACCTGGCTGCGCGCGTACAAGCCGGCCGAACCGGCGCCAACGCCTGCGCCCGTGGTTGTCGCGCCCGCGCCGGTGGACGCCGAAGCGATGCGGCTCGACACGCGCCTGGCCGAAGCGCCGGAGACGGAACTGACGGCATTCACGCAGCTGCTCGCGCGCTGGCAGGTCGATGCGAGCGCGGTGTCGGTGCGCGATGCGAGCCGCTGCCCGACCATCATCGCAGCCGGTATCGCCTGTCTGCGTGGCCATGCGACGCTCGATCAGGTCGCGCGTTTCGATCGTCCGCTGATTCTGCTGATCGGCAGCGCCGAACATCCGTCGTATGCGCTGTTGCAGGGAGCGGGCAAGTTGCGCGTACGCCTCGATCTTGCGGGTGCGCGCTATGAACTTGCGCGCGCGTCGCTGTCCAGGGTCTGGAGCGGCGACTTCATCGTCCTGTGGCGCTTGCCGGCCGACGTACCCGCCAGCTTGCAGCGCGGCGAATCCGGGCAAGGCGTCGCCTGGGTTACCGACCGGCTGGCCACGTTCGACAATGGCATCAATGCAAAGGCACGGGCACCCGCGTTCGACGCCGAACTGGAGGAGCGCGTGCGCAAGCTGCAACAGGCGTATGGCATCAAGGCCGACGGCATCATCGGACCGGAAACGCTGTTTGCGCTGTCTGCGCTGGACGATGCCGGGCCGCATCTGGCGCGCACGGTCGAGTGACGCGCATGACCACCACCGAATCGAAAACGTGCGCCGCGCGCAATCTCACGCCGCTGCTGCACTTCAGTCAGGAATTGCAATGTCGTTGATCCTCGAAGCATTGAAGAAATCCGAGCAGCAACGCCGTCTCGGCGAAGCGCCGACGCTGGGTTCTCCCGCGCTCGCATCGCGCCGCCGGCGCAGTGCATTGCCGTTGCTCGTGGCACTGGTAGCGCTCGCGCTCGGCGCGGGTTGGTGGCTGCTGCGGCCGACGTCAAGCACGCCGCTGGCGCAAACCGATGCGAGCGTGAATGTTGCGCCAGGCTCGATCGCGCCGAAGGCACCGGCGGCAGCCGCGCCGACACCGCGCGCCGATGCGCGCAACCTGAAACCGATGCTTGCGAAGGAGAATCTCGGCGCGCTGGACAGTTCGTCTGCTCCGGGTCAGCTCGTCGCGAGCAAACTGGACAACACCGCGAACGATCGCGCCAGCGCGGCAACGAAGCGTTTGACGATGCCTCTTGGCGATCGCCCGGGGTCCGTCGCGCAGTTGCCGCCCGCGTTGCCGATGGTCGCGGGTCCGATGGCGACGCCAGCACCGCCCAAGCCGACGTCTGCGCCTGCTGCGGCGCCGGTCAACGCGACGCCGAAGCCCGAACTGCCAGTCGCAGTCACCGCGCCGGCTGCGGCAAACGCGACCGCACCGCCACCGACGGCAACGCCGGTGCCGAAAAAGGAACGCGTGGAACCTGCGCTGCCATCGGTGTGGGAGCTGCCTTACGCGACGCGCAAGGATCTGCCCGAGCTGGCGCTGACGATGCACGTGTACGCGGACGATCCGCACAAGCGTTTCGTCGTCATCAAGGGCGATCGTCACGTCGAGGGCGACGACATCGGCGGTGGCGTGATCCTGCACGAGATCCGCCCCGACGGCCTCGTGCTCGACGTCAAGGGCAAACGTTTCACCTATCCGCGCGACGGCCGCTAGGCCACGCCGTGTTCGTCAATCTGCCGAGCCGGCGCAAGCCGACGCCGCCCTGGGCAACGCTGCTGATCGTCGCTGCGTGCGTGGTCGTATTCCTGTGGCTGGCGGCGATGCCGTTGACCGAACGCCTGGCCGTCCTGTCGCGTTGGGGCACGGTGCCTTCGACCCTGCTCGATGCGAATGCGCCGTGGCTGCAACAGCTGGCCGAGCTGCGCGCCGCGCGACTGATCACCGCCATCTTCATTCATGCGGACTGGCTGCACCTGACCGGCAATCTGCTGTTCCTGATCGTCTTTGGCGTGTCGGCCGAACGAGCCTTGGGATCGACGCGTTTCCTTGCGTTTTTCGTGATCGGCGGCGCGCTCGCAAACCTGGTCGGTGCGCTGACGCTCGCCGGCACGAATGCGCCGATCATCGGCTCCAGTGGCGCGGTGTCCGCGGTCGTCGGCACCTATCTCGCGTTGTTCCCGCGCGCACGCCTCGGCCTCGTGCTGCCGCTCGGGGTCTTCCTCGAATTCGTGCGCATTCCGGCGCCGCTGCTGATCGGCTTCTGGGCCGCATTGCAGTTGCTGTTCACCTATGTCGGCCCCGCGTTCGGCGCCGTTGCGTGGTGGACGCACATCGCCGGTTTCCTGATCGGCATCGTGCTCGCGCTGCTGTCGCGACCATCCGTGGCGCGACGGCTGCGCGGCTGAGGCGGATCGCGCTCCACATCCTCGTACAATGCAGCGCATGGCCAAGAACAAGCTCTACAAAGTCAGCTTCCTCTCGCAAGGCAAGAGCATCGAGCTCTATGCGCGGCATGTCGCGTCGAGCGCGCTGTGGGGATTCACCGAAGTCGGCGAGCTCGTGTTCGAGGCGCCCGGCGAAGGCCTCGTCGTCGATCCGACCGAGGAGCGCCTGCGCGAAGAGTTCAAGGACACCACGATGCTGCACGTGCCAATCCAGGCCATCGTGCGCATCGAGGAAGTCGTCCGTCGCGGCCCGCTCGCGATTCGCGATGCGGTCAGCGGCGACAAGATCATGCCTTTTCCGATCGCACCGCCGCGCCCTGCTGGCAAATAAGCAGCGCTGCCACCGATCGGGACACCACCGGCCGAATTACTTCGGCGGCCGACCCATGGTCATGTTGTGCACGTTGTCGAGGAACATCTTCTCGTATTCCGCACAGAACAACGGTGTCGCCTCGTCCAGCGTCTGCTCCTGCTGCTGACTGCGATTGACCCAGTTGAACGCGTTGTAGCGGGA
>JBDSBK010000506.1:0-4778 GCA_039921645.1 Dokdonella sp. | reverse complement strand
AAGGCCAAAGTGAGACACGCGTTACCCGAATCTTCATGGCCGGCGCAGTCGAACCGCGCATCGATGGGTCGGCGAAGAGGAAAAGGTCGTCGATCGTTGCCACGGTTCACGACGTGTCGAGCGACGTGCGCATGACTCCAGTGCGGCTGCCCTTGCATGCGAGAGTCGCCAATGGATCCGCTTGCATGGACTGCATTTGCAACCCCGCCTTCAGCGTCAGCCAGCGATCACTGCGTGCGTTGCGCGAAAAGTGCGCTTTGGCCTTCGCTCCGATCAGCGACCTCGATCGCCTTCGACGGATCCAGCGACCTGTGCCACGGGTTTGGAAGGCGGGAGGGCGTGAGAGCGTGAGAGCACCTGCCCCAGGAGTGCATTCGACAGCGAGCCAATCAGAAGGATGATCATGCCGGCGACCAGGCTGCGCCATGGCGACATGCCGGCCTTGTGGCGCATCCAGTAGGCCTGCACGAGCCAGAACCAAAGAGCACCGACGATCGCCAGCACGGCGCCGAGCAGTGCACCTTGCTCGCCAATCAACGCCATGGAGAGACTGATCGACAACAGCAACGCGAAGGGACAAACGAGATAGCACTGCTCGTAAAAGGGCGCGCGCAAGCTTTCGCGATTGATGGGTACACGCGATCGAACCAGGAAGTAGACGGCTCCGGCCAGCGCCCAGATACCGAAGGCAACGGTCCGATAGAGCAACAGATTCTGCTCCGAGGCCAGAAGGACGCTCGCCATCGAGCCTTCACTGGCTGGTACCTGGGCGCGTACGCCAAGATCGATGAATTGAGCGATGAGGACGCACAGGATCAACAACAGCGGCGGACTGATCGCTTCGTTGAAGCGGCGGTCGTCCGGCGTCGCCAATTGTGCCGACGCATACGTCGTCATCGTGCGCGGCCGCAGGAGAATCCGTCCCAGTGTTTTCGGCACCAGGATCAACCACAGCAGCGCTTCGTAGACGAACTCTTCGAACGACTTGAGGAGTTTCAGGAAATCCATGTTTGCTCCGATGATCGTTCCGATGATTGCACTGCGAGGTGACTGCGGCCAAGGCGTCGCCAGCAGCGAGATCGCCAAAAAAGTCCAGTTGACTATATGCGTGGTGGTACTGATCCCAAAATTCCGGCTGAGCCGATACACGCGGCTCGCCACCTCCCTGGACGTGCCGATGACGCAAAGCCTGCTTAGGAGACCCATCGTACGACCGGTGGAACGCGCGTGAATCGACCAGTGGATTGCCGACCGCACAGCAGGCCGCGCGGCGCACGACTCGGAAGTCGCCGTGCTTGAATGCGGCGGCCCCATTGCTGTTTCTAACCCGGCATGTTTTTCGTTGGCTGCACGGCTCGGCGGACGTACATGTCCGTCTCGCGAAGCGCCTCCGCCACCTCGGCACTCAACCAATCCCCGAAGCGCACGATCTTGGAGCGATGCGCGCGCGCAAGCGGGTAAGTGAACCAGAATGCGCGTCCGTCGCCGGCGACGAAATCGTGCGCCGGCACCAGCTTCCCGCTGCGTATCTCGTGGTGGAACAGGATCGGAGATCCGATCGCCACGCCGTGGCCGGCGACCGCCGCGGCGATGTCGAGAAATTCGGCCGAAAGTTTCGTGCCGAAGCCATCGGCAAGCGTGAAATCGTTGAATCCGCGTGCGCGATACCAGCGCATCCACCAATCGGGCCGGCCGAGCCGTGGAACGCCCAGGGGCACGTGCGGATCGCCAATGTCGCCGATCGCCTGTCGCACCGAAGGCGCACACAGCGGCATGAAAATGGCAGGAAACAATTCAATCGCGCGCAGACCCGGCCAGCGACCGTGACCGTTGCGGATGGCTGCGTCGAAGCGGCTGTCGGTCAAGTCGTGCGCGTTTTCCGACAAATCCAGTTCGACGCCGATCCGCGGGTGTTGCGCGCGGAACTTGCCAAGGCGTGGCGTCAGCCAGGTCGCGCCAAAGCTCGGCAACGTCGTCAGTGTGAGCTGCGATTCGTCCGCGTCGACGGCTTTGATGAAGCACGCGCGCAAACCGGCGAATGCATTGCTCGATTCGGTCGCGAGCATTGCGCCCAGCGGTGTCAATTGCACGCTTTGCGCGGCCCGCAAAAAAAGCCGGATGCCGGTCTGTTGTTCCAGTCGGCGCACGTGATAGCTCACGGATGCTGACGTGGTGTCGAGCTCCTGCGCTGCCTTGGCGAAGCTGCCGAGTCGCGCAGCCGCTTCGAATGCACGGATCGACGACAGCGACGGAAGCCTCGCTTCGCCGACCCCAAGCGGGGCTTGCCCTGTTTGCCGATTCTTGAGTGGTCGATCGTTCACTGGCGTTGCCATACTGCATCACGTCGTCTTCGCATCGCCATGCAGGAGTTCGAGATCGATCTCTCGAGCCGCGGCGACCTTCCCGCGGGCGATGTGCATCCCAACGGAGTGATGAATGATAAGACCGAATCGACGTCATCGATACCTGATGCTCGGCTTGCCCGCGATGATGGCTGCAGGCGCGATGTTTCATGGCACTGCCGGTTTCGCTGCGCAAACGGCGAACGTGGCGCTGCCGGGCTACACACTGACGCGGACGGGTTCGGTGCACGATTTCGACTACTTCGCCGGTGCGTGGACGACGCGCCAGCGCAAGCTCAAGGCGCGCGGCGTCGGCAGCAACGAGTGGGAAAATTTCCCGGCAACGCTGTGCATGACCCCGTACCTCGACGGAGCGGCAACCGTCGACGAGTTGTACATGCCGACGAAGTATGTCGCCGGCCTGACGGTGCGCACATTCGATCCGCACACGCATCAATGGTCGATCTACTGGGTCAACAGCGCCATCGGAAAAATCGATCCGGTGCCGGAGGTCGGCGGTTTCGACGGCAGCCGCGGCGAGTTCTATGCGCAGGATCACGGGAGCGACGGCCGGCCGATCAAGTCGCGCTATCTCTGGACGAAACTCGATCGCGACCACGCGCGCTGGGAGCAGGCCATTTCCTACGATGACGAGGCCTGGGAGACGAACTGGACAGCCGACTTCGTGCGCGACGACCCGGTGAAGGTCTGCGAAAACGGGCGACCCAAACGCTCAACTCCGTAACGCATCACGTACCCCCAAGGATTGCCCATGAATCGCGCTATCAATGCTGGCATTCGCAGGTGTGCCGTGCTGTCGGCTCTGTCGCTCGGCGGCATCGGCTCGGTGGAAACAGCTACTGCGGCGACGGGTCCCGGTCCGCTGCCTTCGGGCTACTCGCTCACCCGCACCGGGGGGCGCGAAGACTTCGACTTCATGGCTGGCGCATGGACGACAAGCCAGCGCAAGCTGAAGGCGCGTGGAGTGGGCAGCACCGAGTGGAAAGACGGTCCGTCGAACACGCATTGCGCGACGCATTATCTGGACGGTGCAGTGACCGTCGATGAGAGCTATTCGCCGACGAAGACGGTCGGCGGACTTTTTGTTTACGCGTTCGACGTCGGCAAACATCAATGGTCGCTTTACTGGATCGATTCCAAAGTCGGCAAGCTGGATGCACCCCTTGTCGGTGGTTTCGAGCGCGAGCGTGGCGAGTTCTATGGCGAGGACATCGAAGATGGGCACGCGATCAAGGTTCGCTACTCATGGATAAAGCAGGATCACGATCATGCCCGTTGGGAGCAGGCGTATTCGTACGACAACCAGAGCTGGGAAACGAACTGGACGTCCGACTTCACGCGCGCCGATCCGGCAAGCACCTGTGTGAAGAACGGACAATCGAAGGTCGTTCAGCCGTAGGAGCGCCGGTGCCGACATCTGCGCGAGGCTATCCGCACTCATACGCAGCAGGCGGGGTTTCTCGAAGGATGGCGGCATCGCCATGCGCGCGCAGCTCGATGATGCTGGCATCAAGATTTCGCGCAATGCGGCCCGCCCGCCCGCTCACCCTGCCAGGGCGCACTTCTGCGATGGGTTTTCTCCAGACATTGCCGGCCAATATGGGTTCAGTTCGCATGGACGAGCGCGACAACCAAGCACGGCATGTCGAGCAGACGTGTTCCGATCACTGAAGAGTGGCACGGAAACGAGCGGAGTACCGCGCGGGCGAAGGTCGCGCCGCTGTCGATATGCGGATTGATTTGACAGCCGGCGATCGCGAAAGAATTCGTCGAGTGGAGCGATAGGTCGAGATGACGCATTGTCCGGTGCGCTGTATTTGGCCACCTTTGCATTTGGCGACTTTCGGGTCCTTTTCGTCCACTCTGTTTCGGTTGGCGATGCCAGGATTGTCGCGCGAACAAACAGGCGCATACTCTTCCGCTGGCTGCATCGGGAGGGGGCTCCATGAAGTGCTATCGGCGTGTTCGCGTCGTGTCGTCGATCGTCTTCATGATCGTGACCCTGGTATCCAGCGTGGGCGTGGCTGGCCCGCCGTCGCGACGTCAGTCTGCCGCCGCGCTGAAGATGCAGACACCCACCGGCACGGACGGTGGCGTGTGGCATGCGTTCGGCGGTTTGTCCGAAGGTTGCGGGGGTGACATCGAAGCGAGCGCGCTCGCGCCCAACGGGGATCTCTACGTCGGCGGTTCGTTCCTGATCTGCGGCGACAAGCCGGTCGCGTTCGTCGCGCGCTGGAACGGAACGACGTGGTCCTCGCTCGGGACGGGCGTCGATTCGACCGTGCACGCGATGGCGTTTTCCGGCAACGATCTTTACATCGGCGGCCAGATCCATTCCGCTGGCGGCGTGCCCGTCAGCGGCGTTGCACGCTGGGACGGTGCGCAGTGGCACGCGCTGGGCGATGGCGTCGGCGG
>JBDSBK010000505.1:0-4935 GCA_039921645.1 Dokdonella sp. | reverse complement strand
CCTGCATGTCTTCTGCGGGCTCGACTTTCGCGAGATAGCCGACACCGAAGGCCTTTCCGAGCGCAGCGTTTTCCGCCTGTGGCGAAGCGCGCGCGTGTTCCTGCTGGATCAACTGGCGGCATGAGCGCGCACGACGCCGACTGGTCACGTTTGCGCGCGCGATTCGAGCGATGTGCGGACGCGACGCCCGAAGAACGCGAACGACTGCTCGCCGACCTGGCACGATCGGAGCCCGAGGTGCATGCACGCGTGCTGCATCTGCTCGCGCTCGATGCATCCGAACGCGACCTTGCCTCCGACGTGTCCGACTGGCGCGACCACCTGATTCTCGCGGACGATGCGGGATGCGTCCCCGAACGCATGGGTGCGTGGCGCGTGCTGCGTGAAATCGGCGCCGGCGGAATGGGCCGCGTGTTCCTGGCCGAACGCGCCGATGGCGCCTTTGAGCAGAAGGTTGCGCTGAAACTGATCCGCGGTGAGTTCACGACAGCAGCGGCGACCGCACGCTTCCTCGTCGAGCGCGGCATCCTCGCGCGCCTGCAGCACCCGGGCATTGCGAGTCTGGTGGATGGCGGCGTCGACGACGACGGGCGCCCGTGGTTCGCAATGCAGTACGTGGATGGCGAGCCCTTGCCAGTCTACTGCCGGGAACACGCAAGCAACGTCGAGGATCGCCTGACCCTGTTCATCGCTGTGTGCGAGGCGGTCGCCTACGCACATCGTCAGCTCGTCGTGCACTGCGATCTGAAACCATCCAATGTACTGGTCGACTCAGAGGGCCTTCCGCGGCTGCTCGATTTCGGCATCGCACGGCTCATCGCTCCGGACGACGGCACCGCGACGTCGAACACGCAGACCCGTTTGTTCACGCCGGGCTATGCGGCGCCCGAGCAGCTCGCCGGCGAACCCGTCGGTGTCGCGGCCGATGTTTACGCACTCGGCGCGATGCTGCACGAGCTGCTCAGCGGTCGTCGTCCTTATGCGGCGGTGGGAGAATCGGCAGCAGCCCTCGCCGTCGCCCATGCCAGTGGCGAAGCGCCGCCGCTCTCGCACGCCGTCAATGCGACCGCTCCGACATCCTCGCGCCGCCTGCGCGGTGACCTCGATCTGATTGTTGCGACGGCGCTGCGCCACGATCCCGTACGCCGCTATCCCGGGGCCGATGCGCTGGCCGACGATCTGCGCCGTCACCTCGCCGGCCGGCCGCTGCGTGCGCAACGCGACAGCACCTCGCATCGCGTGCGCAAGTTCATCGCGCGACACCGTGTGGCGGTCCCGCTGGCGGCTGGCGCGCTCACCGCACTCGTCGCGACCACCGCGTTCGCGCTGATCCAGTCGCGCGATGCGCACCTGCAGGCCGAACGTGCCGAGGCCACGCGCAATTTCCTTCTCGACCTGTTCGAGCAAGCCGACCCGGATCGCAAAGGCGAAAAAGCATTGAGCGCACGCGATCTCATCGACCTCGGCGCTCGACGCGTCCAGCATGACCTCGGCAGCGCTCCGGATACACGCATCGACCTGCAAGGCGTGGTCGGCAACCTGTACGAGTCGTTGGGCGAATCCGCGGCGGCGTCGGATATCCGCGCAAAGCGGCTTGCCGAAGCGGAGAATCGCTATCCGGCCAATGATCCGCGCATTGCGCAGGCGCGCATCGATCTTGCCCGGTCGGAAGGCGAACGCGAGCATTTCGATCAGGCGCGCGCGTACGCTCGCGCAGCGATCGACGCGTTGCCGGAAAACGTCGCCAGCCATCGGAAGCTGCGTGCCAGTGCGCTCGGCGCACTCGGCGGTATCGAAAGGCGCGCCGGTCGATTCGAGGCGGCAGCGGAGGCGCAGACCCGGCGCATCTCGCTGCTGCGAAGCCTCGCTCCGGAAGCGACCGCGGATCTCGCCGAGGCGCTCGACGATCTCGGTGTCGTCGAGCATGCGCAGGGCCGTTACGACGCATCCGCGTCGAGCTATCGTGAAGCGCTGGAGATCATCGAAGCGCAAGCGAATGCGAAGCCGTCCGTGTTGATCCGCATTCGCTACGACCTCGCGCTCGCCGAGCACGAACGCGCGCACTTCGAGGAAGCGGAAAGGTTGTTCAAGGAAAATCTCGCGCTTGCCCGCCAGACGTATGGCGACAACCATCGAACGGTCGCCGATCAGCTGTACCAACTCGGACAGAATCTGCGCCAGAGCGGGCGCGAACAGGAGAGCCTGCCTTGGCTGCAGCAGGCATTGGCGCTCTACGAACGGATCAACGGCCCGACCCACAGCCGCGTTGCGACCGCCTTGACCACGTTGGCACAGGCGCAACTGCGAACTGGCGCGCAGCCGGAGGCGATCGCGAATCTCGAACGTGCGTACCGCATCTACCTGGATTCGCTCGGGCCGCGCCATTTGTATACCGCCGTCGGCGAAACCGCCCTGGCCCAGGCGAAGCTGGAAGCGGGTGATGCCGCCGGCGCAGAGACCGTCTTCCGCGACACGCTCGCAAAATACGCCGACGCCAACCCGCAACACATCTTCGCCGAAGCGGCGCGCCGCGGCCTCGGCGAAGCACTCACCGCACAAGGCCGCCTTGCAGACGCGGAGCCCCTGCTGCGCACCGTACAACAGCGCCTGGTCGCGAAATTTGGCGAGGCCGACCATCGCAGCGAGAGCGCGGCCATCGCACTGGCAACGTGTCTGCACGCAGCGGGACGGACAACCGAGGCAACGGCAGTGCTGTCCGCCACACGTTCGGCGATCGAACGCGCAGCGGATACGCCGACGAGATCGCGCAATCTCGAAAAGCTCAAGACGGCCGAGGAAACGCTGAGGCGACCGTGAGCGACCGGACCGGATCTACATCGCAGGCGGCGGCGCGCTGTTGAAGCCATCGCGGAAAATCACGTCGGACGTATTCAACCGCGAGATCAGCCAGTCGTAGTCGTTCGAGCCCGAGGAATAGTTGGCTGAGCGCTCGCCCGCCAAAACGATCCTGCCGCGGTTGTCGAACGCAATCGCCGTCCCCCATTCGCGTTGGCCCGCCGGCAGCGCGCCATCCAGGCTCAAGATCGTCAAGCCCGCGCCGTCGTTGCCGAACGTGGTGTCGCGCGTGTAGTCCGCGTTGAAGCGGATCACGCCGACATCGGACGGTGTGTGGGTCGAATCGCTCGCGCCGGCGTATCCGGTGACGACGATCCTGCCACCTGGCTCGCGCGCCATCGCGAAGATGCCGTTGTAGATGCCCGGTGTCGCCAGTTCCTTGAAGAACGCGAATGCATCTTCGCGCGTCACGTTGCCTGCCGGATCGATCTCGGCCAACGCGTAGGTGCTTGCCATGCCGGGTGTGCCGCCGCCGAGCGTGCTGATGAAATAATTCTCGCCCCCGACCACCACACCCTGGCCGACTTGCTGGTAGCCGCTGCCGGGACGCGATATCGCGACGCGGCAGTCATTGTCGCCCTCGCCATTGACGGGGAAATCCATCGTCAATTTGCCATTCGAGGCGGGTCCGAAGTTCGTGTCGAGCGTGAATTCACTCTCCAGAAGTCCCTTGCGGAACGCGGCAACGGCGCAATCGCGATTGGCCATGTCCGGATACGCCGCGTTGTTCGCCGAGCCGACCAGATACAACTCCGAATGCGCAGGAATCAGGCAGCTGACGCCGCACGATATGCCCGGAATCTGCTGCAGGACCAATGCATTCGCGCGATCGTTGATATCGGCACCGAGGTCGAACGGAACGCTGCGCGAATACAGGAAGTTCCCGTCTGCATCAAGCGCGAGCAGATAGAAATCCGTGTCACTGGCATTCGGAACGATATTGTGCCCCGCCACCAGCAGACTGTCGTCCGTGTCCACAACGAGCGACGCCAGGGAAGTCTTGGAGAGGCCGCCATAGAAACTGGTGTTGTTGCCCCCGAAACTCGTGTCGATGAAACCGTTCGCGCTGAGGCGCGCAAGCCAGGCGAATTCGGCGGAACCGTTGTACACCGTCCCGCCCCAGACAATGCGGCCATCGCTTTGCACAGCGACGAACTGCGGATAGCAATCTGCCTTGACCGACGCGTTGCCGAAATTTTCGGCGATCATGCCGCCCGGTATGCTGTCGAGGCCGAATCCGTGGTCCAGCGAGCCGTCTGCCGCGAAACGCGCCAGCGTGCAGGCGTTCTGGCTGTGTCCGGAAGACGTGTTCCACGAAAATCCGGCCACGAGCATCTTGCCATCCGCCTGCATCGCGATCGCCGTCGCGGTGTCCTGATTCGTGTTGGGCGCAGCGCCTCCGATATCCCAGGCAAAGCGGAACAGTCCCGGGACGCCGGCAACGTGAGGCGAAACCGGGGGATTGAAACCGGCATCGGGCGTTCCATCGAAGTTGGCGGCCGCCTGCGTTGCGACCAGCGTGAGGGTGAGCAGCGCGTACCGGGCAGAATTCCAGTTCAAGCAGACCATTGCTTCTTCTCCACGTCCGGAACGGGAGGTCCGGTAGTGGATGGATACGCAGGACCGTTAGCCCGACTGCCAAACGGCCGCGCACCAACCCAAGCGGCGCCTTGCATGCGTCAAACAGTGGCAAAGGGGACGCTTAGGCGATCATTTCGCCGGCTTCGTCGGATGCAGCGCGGCTTAGCCGGTTGCGGAGCGCTCGCTGCCGCTCAATTGGCCTCGTCGGATCCAGCGGGTCGCGGCGATGCGGCAAACCATGGGCTGTCTTTGAGCGCCAGAGCGGGCTTCTCGATATATCGCCACGAAAATGCGGCAATGACGAGGACGATTGGCGCCGTTATCGCAAACACGACAAGGGGTTCGCGTACATGTCCGAGCATGATCACGGATTGCTGCACCGGCCATGCCCACAAGTAAACGCCATAAGAAAGATCGAATTCTTTCGGGATCGTCGGAAGTCGGGGTACATATGCGAACCAGAACACGAAGTAGGCAAGTGTGAGCCAGATCACCGGC
>JBDSBK010000504.1:0-13932 GCA_039921645.1 Dokdonella sp. | reverse complement strand
CTGAAGGACTTCTCACGTGTCGATCAAGCCGAATGGCAGCAGGTGAATGTCCACGACTGCATCGACAGCACGCTCAACGTGATCTCGCATGAACTCAAATACAAGGCCGATGTGGTCAAGGAATACGGCCATTTGCCACCGATAAAATGCTTTCCGTTCCAGATCGAACAGGTAATCATGAACCTTCTGGTCAATGCTGCGCAGGCCATCGAAGGACACGGCACGGTCACTATCCGCACCGGCCGCGACGGCGACACAGTGTGGGTTTCCATCAGCGATACCGGCAAAGGCATCGCGCCGGCAAACCTGGACCGCATCTTCGAGCCTTTCTTCACCACCAAGCCAGTCGGTGTCGGGACGGGACTTGGGCTTTCGGTATCTTTCGGCCTCATCCAGAATCACGGCGGCGTGATCGAGGTAACGAGTGAACTTGGAAGCGGCACAACGTTCACCATTCGGCTACCGATCGCTCAGATACACGATACAACCGGCTGTGCGACGACCCCGGAATAGCTGAAGTACCCTGTGATGCTACGCAGGGACTCGCATGGACGGCGAAATTCTCGCAACAGCCCCGCAAATCGCACGTGATGGCCGGTCTTGCAGGGCCGATCAACGAAACGCTATCGACGCCCGCGCAAGCGCATTGCACGGTTGCAGACCGGGCGGCGATGGAATTTCAGGTTTACTTGATCAGCAGTGCGCGCTCGGTCTTGCCGGCCTTGATGGCGGCGGCGAACCACAGAGGCTGGCGTCCACGCCCCGACCAGGTTTGCGACTTGTCGGCTGGATTGCGATATTTCGGCGCGACCTTGGCTTTTGCATTGTCTTTGTTCTTTGCCTTGCCGAACAATTCTTCGAGCGAAAAACCTTCGGCCTTTGCCAATGCGATGACTTTCTCGCGCACCTTGGCCACTCCTCCAACGCGCAGTTCCCGCTTCCGCTGGTCCGCTTGCTGGATGAGCGCGTCCAGCTGGGCAGCAGTAAGACCTTTCATATTGATTGCCATTCGATAACGCCTTTCGATCGGAAACCATCATTATGGTCGATTGTCGCAATCGCAGGCAATTTCAGACAATCTCACAGACGGAATGATATTGCCCCGAAATCCCAAGCAATGCTGAAACAGACGGGATTTCCAGCGCTTTCAATCGGATTTTGCACGCAATCGAATGTTTCCGTGTGGCACTCGCAACGATCAATCGATCCGCACTCCATTGGTGGGGGCGGAACTGCCGTTCAATTCGGACAGCGACTCTGCTGGGGGAGACTTCGTCAGCAAAGGCCACCATGCATCCCATTCCTGTCGCGACACCCTGCCATCGTGATCGCGATCGGCCGAGCGCATGTCGCGCAGCAGCGCGACGGCATGTTGCGACTCGAGCTCGTCGCGGGACAAGAAACCGTCCTGGTTGCTGTCGAATTGCGCCCACGATGCATCGGATCCGGCATTGGCCGAGGATGGCGATTGCTGTGCAGTCGCATGCATCGTTGCGCATCCGCTTCCGACGAACCCGAAAGCGATCGCTGCTATCGCTGACCTTAAAATAACGTTCATGGGCCACCTGTTCGGTCGATGTCGAGCATTTGCGTTCGAGGGCTGCCTCGCGGAGCTGGGCAGGCGGCGCGCTGGCCCGCGTCGGCTGGCGCTTCCCGAACTGTCATTTGGATGCGAGCAGAACTTTCTTGCGCGCAGCCATGAGTTCACCCAGGTTCGCCAGTTCGACCTTGGAAAGGAGTTTCCGCGCGCGAGGGAACATTTCCTTCTCCTCCTCGTCCGCATGGTGTTCGACCAATTCCTTCAGCACCTTGGCGCGGCCGCTGAATTGTTCACTGGCGGGATCGGTGCCGAGCAAATCGGGCAACACAAGATCGCCCGCGGCGCGATGCTCCTCAAGTGCTTCGAAATACATCTTGTCGTCGTCGTTCTTTTCGCCGGCCTTCTTGAACGCGGGATAGAAGATTTCTTCTTCGATTTTCGAGTGCGCCTTCAGCTCGGACTCGACTTTGAGAACGAGCTCTCGCCGCTTCTTCACGGCTCTCGCGGTGGTGGAAGCGAGCGCGTCGAGCAGACCGCGGACCGTCTTGTGATCGTCTTTCAAAAGCGCAATGGCATCCATGAGCATTCCTTCAGAGGTAATGGATCAAATCACGCGGCAGACTGGGTCTTGGCTGCGCGCGTGGAGGGCTTGCGAATCTTGGCCTTCCGTGCCGTGACTTCTCCTGCATCGTCGAGCGAGTGGCTTTTCTTGATTCCGCCATCCTTTTCGGCGTCCGTGGCCAACTGGCAATAGAATTTGCGAAGAATGGCCAAGTCAGCCTCGTCGAGCGTCTCGATCGCGACGACGCGATTGCTGGCGAACTCATGAGCCGCAAGCAACTCGTTGAGTTTGATGTGGACGGCAAGGCTGTCCTTGTTCTGCGATTGCTGGATGAGGAAAACCATCAGGAAAGTGATGATGGTCGTACCCGTGTTCACTACCATCTGCCAGTCGTCGGAGTAGTGAAAAATAGGACCGGTAGTGGCCCAGGCCGCAATGGCGAGAAGCGACACGGCGAACGCCCATGGCGAGCCCGCGTATTGCGTGACCTTGCCCGCGAATCGATCGAATATCGAATGCGTGCCGTTCAGGCGAATTTTTTGAACCGTCACTGACGTAGCCCTGTGTTGAGTTGTGCAAGGTTCAATCGATGATCCAGTCCTTGCTACGTTCACTGCGCAACGCGCGCAGATCTTCTTCGATCGCTTCCACGGGCTGGCCGAACGCGAACGTTCCGGCGATCCAGCAGGCAGGAATTTCCGCACCGGGATTTTCGTAGTCGCTGGAATACACGCGCCCCGCATCGTCCGCCCAGATCAGGCGCGGACCGTCCATCAACGATTGATATGCCCTTCGTGCTAGTGCGGTCGTCTCATCGTTGAGAAGTCCCAGACCGATGGTCACGGGTGTGCAGGCTGCCTTCCGCATGGCCCCTCCTGGCGTTTCTGAATCAGGGAAATTGGCGATGGAAAATATCGCCGTCAGCGCAACGCTTGGTGAACGAATCGGAAGTGCATTGCATCAATTGTGATTTTGTTCAGAAAGGAAAACTCCGACTTTTCAACGAGGCTTTGGGGGCGCTGATTTCGCGTGCTTCCTCTTCGCTTTAAGTGGATTGCCACCCTGCGCGCTGCTGCGCGGGCAACCCAAGGCGACTCGTCGCGCACTTCGCCACCGACGGCATTGTCGGCGCGAGGAAATATAGGAAGCCGGAGCGGGAAAACGACGTTCTGACCGAGCCGCAGGCGGACACATCGACGCGCTGCGCGCCTGGCGCGCCGAGTATTTCGGGACCGCCACAGGGAAGTCGCGAAACTGGCCGTCCTTGGCTCCTGTTGCCGTCCAGGCGTCGGATGCTCTCGCATGCGCGGCCGGAGTGTTGGCTCCGGCGGACTCGTCGCGCGGCGAAAAGTAGTCGCCGCGGAGGAGAAGATCTCACGGGCGCATGGAATGCGCGTCGCGTCTTTCCCTTGTCGCGATGCACGAAAAACCCTCAGTGCTTCATCTGATGGCGCTCGGGATTGGACCTGTGCCGGAACCCGCGACCGTGGTGGGAATTACTGACCCTGGATCATCGGGGACTCGGGCATCGGTGCGGCACCAGCGCGCTCGACGCATGAACGGGCTACCGACGTTGGCCCTTGGTTGAATGCGATTCAGTGAACAAGCTTGGCTGTTTTCCGGACGAATACGCTCGGGAAATCGCGCAAATGAAACGCCCATTCTCGTGGCTGCCGCTATGCCGTCGCCGCAGCGCTTGCTACATCGCAGCGAGTGGACACTGGCGCCAGCGATGCGCCAATCGAGAACGCAGTCGGAACAACCGACGCGCGTGTCCTCAAAGGCGTGTGGGCTGACCCGGCCGCAGTGAACTGCGGGGCTGCGGCCGCGTGCGGCGCTGTTACATGCGTTTCGTTCGCTCGAACGAGAACAGCGCGGCGCACGGATGGGGGCGGCCCGCGAGCGTTTCCGTGAGCAGCTCCGCGCCGATCAGGCTGTAGGTGATGCCATTGCCGCCGTAGGCCATGGCGAAGTGCACGCGCGGCCCGTGTTGCTCGTGAGGTCCGAAAAACGGCAGGCCGTCGACGGTCTCGGCGAACGTACCCGCCCATGCGAACGCCGGTGTCAGCGTCATTTGCGGGAACAGCGCCTGCGCCTTCTTTTCGAGTTTTGCGGCCTTTCTCTTCACCAGTGCATCGCGCTTGAGCGGAATGTCGACCGCATCGTCCTCGCCGCCGACGAGCACGCGACCGTCGTCGGTACTGCGGACATAGAGGTAGGGCCTCGCCGATTCCCACACGACGCAGTTCTGCAGCGGACCGAGACCCCGCGGAAGCGGATCGGTGATGTAGGCATAACTGCTTCGATTGCTTGCGACTTTCTGGTCGAGCAGCGCCTGCGATTCGTAGCCGCCTGCGATCACCAGATGACCGCAGCGGATGCGTGCATTCGTTTCAGTCGTCACTGTCACTTTGCCGCGTGTCGGCGAGAACGCCGCCATCGCGGTGCGATCGAAGACGTGGCCGCCGTTGCGGACAACGTCGGCCAGCAGCTTGTGCGCCATTTGATAGGGGTCCGTCTGTGCCGCGACGGCGGTGAGGATTCCGATCGGGGCGTCGAACCCGAAGTGTTCCTGCATCTGCGCGTCATCCAGCACGGCAAGGTCGAATCCGTATCGCGTGCGCAACGCCGCTTCGCTGAGCAGCCGCGAACGGTGATACCACCGGCTTGCGTAGTAGAGACTGCGCATCGGCTGAAAACTGATCCCGCGGAACTTCCTCGCGATTCGCTGCAGCTTGGGAATCGCATCGGCACACGCGCGATAGGCGAGGACGGCATCGTCGACGCCGTAGCGGCTGGCGAGGTCTTGCATCTCCGTATCGATTTCGTATTGCAGCAATGCGGTGCTTGCGGCCGTGCTGCCCCATCCCGCTTCGCGTCGATCGATGACGCAGACGTTGTGACCGTCGCGCTGCAGGTGCCAGGCGATCAGTGCTCCTGTGATTCCCGCTCCGACCACGAGTACATCGCATTCGAGGTCGTCGTCGAGGACAGGAAAATTGTTCAAAAGGCCGTTCTTCACGACCCAGAAGGGGTAGCCGCTCTTCAAGTCCACAGGTTGATCTCGTGTTCGGTAAGGCCGCACGGACGACCTCCAGAGAGATCGCAATGTCGCAGACCCGGGCAGGAAGGCTGGGCTTCGTCGGGTCCGACGTGTGATCCAGCATTGCGCCTGATCACTGAACCGCGACGTATCCGCGCATCTAGGGCGCTTGCGATGAGGGCGGTGCGCCGAGCGCACGCACGCGATTTCTTCCATCGCGCTTTGCCTGGTAGAGCGCCATGTCGGCGTCGCGCAGCAGAAGATGAGCGTCGGCGGAACTCGAAAGCACCGCGCCCGCGACACCTGCGCTGATGGTGACGCGCTGGGTGAGCGGCGAACCGGGAATTGCGATATCGCACGCAGCCACGGCTTCGCGGATACGCTCGGCAAGTGCGATGCCTTGCGCGATATCGGCATGCGGCCACAGGCACGCGAACTCCTCGCCACCGTAGCGCGCGACGAGGGCTTCCGGTGGTGCGCAGCGGCGAATCGCTGCGGCGACACCGCGCAGCGCCTCGTCGCCGGCAGGATGGCCGTAGCGATCGTTGTAGTCCTTGAAGTAGTCCACGTCGACGAAGATCAATGCGGTGGGTGCTCCGTGCTGTGTGTCGCGCGGACCTTGATCGAGCGTCTCGAGCAGGCGGCGGCGATTCGCAAGTCCGGTCAACGCATCCATGTAGGACAGTTCCAGCAGCCGTTCGTTGGCGTCATTGAGTTCCATCGTGCGCATGGCGACGCGCTGTTCCAGCTGGCTGCGCTGGGCGTTGAGCGTGCGCGTCCGCCACAGTACTGCGGCGTAGCCGAGCAACAGCAACGCGAATGCGACCGCGATGCGCGCCCAGGTCTCCTGCCACCACCGCGCCGCCATGTCGATCGGCAGTTCGATCGGCAGGCTGAGATTGCCGGCATAGTCGCGCGCTTCGATGCGCAATACGTAGTGGCCTGGCGGCAGTGCGCTGAAACGGCGCGAATTCTGCGCGCTCCAGTCGCCCGGTTCGGCATCGTAGCCGAGCAATTGGGTGCGGAATCGCGATTCGCCTTCGCGTTGCCAGGAAAGCAGGGCGAATTCGATGCTCACGTCGCGCGCCGATGGTTCGATATGCAGGCCGCTGCCGTGCATCGGCTTGTCGTCGATGCGCATGTCGATGATCTTGAGCGCCTTTGCGTGCTTGTCTTCGGTGGCGCGCTGCGGGTCGTACACCGTGAGGCCACCCAGGGTGCCGGTCCAGTAGCGGTCGTGCGCATCCATGAATTGCGCATCGGTGTTGCACTCGTCGTGGACCATGCCGTCCTTGCGCGCGAACACGTGCGATGCGAAGCCGCCGGCATTCGGTGTCAATTGCTGCACGCCGTTGTTCGTGCAGACGTAGACGCGCCCGCTGGAATCCCGCAGCGCGCTGTAGGCAGTGAGGTCCGGCGGCGGCGGAAGGTCGTTCGGCAACACCAGCGGATGTTGCGGATCGCTGATGTCGACGCGCGCGATGCCCGCATTCGTCGTGGCCGTCCACAGGATCGGTCGCCCTTGCGCATCCTCGATCAGGGTCACGCCGAGAAGGTCGGTGTCGGGCATGCCGGCTTCGCGGCCGAACAAGGTCCAGCGCTCGCCGTCGAAACGCCCGAGGCCCTGATTGGTGGCCGCCCACAACCAGGAACGACCGTTCGCATCGATGCGTTCCAGAAGTTTGCAGATACGCCACTGTCCGACCGCGTTGTCCGGACGAAGCGCGGTCCATACGCCGTCGCGCTTTCGATAGGCGCCGGCCTGGCGCATGCCGAACCATCGCTCGTAGTGGCCATCGATTCTGCGCGTGAGCGTGTCGAAGACGGCCTCGCCGATGTGCTTCTCCCACGGCGTATCGACGACCTCGAACACAGGCCCGTCGCGCACGCGAAGCAGGTGCCCGAAGCGCACGCCGACCCAACGCGAGCGCTGGCCGTGCTCGTCGTTGGCCGCTGCGATCATGCGCACGTTGGAATCGGGAAGAGCGCCATTGGCCTGGGTGAAATAACGCCAGCGTCCCTGCTCGAACAGACCGATGCCGTTGTCGCTCGCGCCGACCCAGAGGCGTTCGCTGCCACGATCGTCCGGCTCGACCAGCACGGAAAACACGCCGGTCCCGTGTGCGCCCATCAGCGATGCCGTCAGCCACGGGTTGGCGCCAATGATCGTGCGCGAGACACCGGACTCGGTCGCGAGCCACAAGACTTCGTCGCCGTTCGGGCTGCGCCAGACGCTGAGTCCGCGCACGGCATCGGAGGGCAGACCGTGACGGCGGTCGAAAACCTGTGCGTGATCGTCGTGGATGCGCACAAGGCCGGAACGCGACGATACCCAGATCGCGCGATCGCCGTTCGGCAGCGGAGTCTCGGCAATGTCGTACAGATCGTTGGTCGGCAGATCGCCGCTTTCCTTGCTCCACTTGCGCATGCCGTCGTCGGTCAGGCGCCACAGACCTGCTCCAAACACCGAAATCCACAGTTCTTCGCGGCCGGCATGCTCGGTCGCCAACAGGTATTCGACCTGGGTCGGATCAAAGTCCGGCGTGCGAAAACGCTGCCATTGCGCCTCGGGCGCGCCTTCCCCGTAATCGCGATACCACAGGCCTTCGTTGCCGCTGCCGACCCACATGCGTTCGCGCCCGCCGATGCGCCGCGTTTGCGCCATCGAAAGCATGGCGGTATGCGGCAGCTGTGCATTGCCTGGATCGAATACCCATTTTTCGTGCTGGCGCAACATCAATCCGTGGTCCCACGTCAGCGCCCACAGCGTTTGGCTGCCGTCGGCATTGCGCGTTTCGGAGAAGCGGCGGACCTGCTGCGACGGCAGACCGGTGCTGCGATCTTCGACCTCCCAGCGCGTACCGTCGTATTGCGCCAGGCCATGATCGCGAAACGCCGCCCACAGTGTGCCTTGCTGGTCGAGCCAGAGGCTGTCCGCCGAGTTGGCCGTGGCCCGATTGTCGCTTGCGGCCCAGCGTCGGCCGTCGTAGCGGAAGAGGCCGGCGGGCGACGCGATCCAGACGAAACCTTCCCGATCGGTCTGGGCGCTGACCGTGACCGTGTCGGGCAGCCCGTCGCGCGACGAAAAGTTCGTGAACGACGGCGCGCCGAGATCGAACAGGTCGAGCGGCTGCTGCGCGGTCGGCGCTGGCGCCCCGGAACCCGAGGACACATTGGTGATGCACAACACCAAGGCAATGAAAGCGGCAAATCTGAACATGATCCGGCACAACCCCTGTGCCGGCGATTATGCCTAAGCGGCGCATGCGCGAAAGGGGCGAAGATGTTCCCTGGCACCGCGACTGGACGGCGTGGGACCGGGCAGGGGAGTGTCCTTCGAACATCCTGAACGTTTGAGTTTTGCAGCGTGTGCGTGGACGCGCACTGGCGGCTCCCGCACACTGCGGTCGCGGGTTCGGCCCGCGCGTACGTGCGGGGGCACGACGCGAATGTCAGTCGGGGGATCTGTCATGCGCATCAACGGCATTGCCACGGGGCTTGTTGGAATCGTCTGTCTGTCCGGCGCGGCACCCGCGGCGGCGCAGATGTTGGACCCGGTATTTGCGAACGGTTTCGAAAATGGGCTGATCGCATTCGGGCCAGCGCTGAGTTCGGTGGCGACCGGCACGAACGGCGTCGCGACCGCCTACACCCCGCTGCGCGTGACCTTGGACGCCGCAGCCGTGGCGCCGACCTTCGTGGCGATCACCTCATCCGATCCGACACGGCTCGCCGTGAGCGGAGGGGGCGTCACCGTGGCCACCGGCCAGAGCAGCGCAAGCGTGCTCGTCGACGGGCTCGTCGAGGGCGCATTGCCGGTCACCTTGTGGGCGCAACTGGGCAACACGCTCGGGGCCTCCGTTCGCGTCGAACGCGCGTTGAATGAATCCGGGCCTCCAGCGGAAGCGAACTATTGCATCGTGCAGTCTCCGACGTCGCTGAATGTCGTTGCCGGTACCGCGTCGACGCCGCTGTTCGGACGCTTGTACGAAGCGGGTATCACCGAGGCCGCCGGCGCGCCGCCCGGATGGACCGCCGAGTTCGGTTACGGTCCCGAATTCAGCGACCCACGCCTCCTTTCCGGCTGGCGTTTCGTCAATGCGACCTACAACCTGCAGGTCGGCAACGATGACGAGTTCATGGCGGGCATCACGGCGCCATTGATTCCCGGCATCTACTCGTACGCCTACCGCTTCAGTGGCGATGCCGGCGCGAGCTGGACCTATTGCGACACGGACGGTGCAGGCACCGAGGCGGGCTTCGATTTTTCATCATCGGCGCAAGGCACGATGACGGTCATCGATCCCTACGCGGGCCTGGTCATCAACGAAATCGACTACGACAACGTCGGCACCGACTCGATGGAATTTGTCGAGCTCTTCAACAGCAGTGCGAACACGATCGACTTGAGCAGCCTCGCCCTCGTCTTCATCAATGGCATCGGCAGCGTCGAATACGCGCGCTACGCGATCGGCACGGCGGGCATGCTGGGTGCCGGGCAGTATTTCGTGCTGCATTCGCCTGCGCTGACGGTGCCGATGGGGGTACCGCACATTGCGTTCCCCGTCAGCGACAGCAATATCCAGAACGGCTCTCCGGACGGCATCGTCCTCGTCGACATCGCTTCGCAACGCGTACTCGATGCACTGTCGTATGAAGGGTCCATCAGCGCTGCCGTGATCACGGGGTTCCCCGATACTTACAATCTCGTCCATGGAACGGCCTACGCCGGTGCGGACAGCAACACGACGACGCTGAGCCTGATACGTAGCCCGGATGGCACCAGTACGAATGATGACGTGCTCGACTGGAAACTGACCTCGACGCCGACACCCGGCGCGGCCAACGTGCTCACGCCCTGAAGCCGTGTCGGGGCCGTTCCGCTATGGCGCGGTCCCGCCCTCGAATCCGTCCATGAAAATCCGTGGCGATTGCTTGAACGTCGCCGCCAGAGTCCAGCTCGGCAGATCGTTCGCACGCGCGCGATAGGCGCCCACGTCGGACGAGATGCCGCGCACGACGCCGTCGAAATCGTCGCTCGCCAGGTGCGCAGCGTCCGCACTTCCATTCAGACGCAGCTTCGGGGCGAGGTTCTGCGGCAGCGTTCCGGAATAGCTGCCGGCGACGAAATCGACGGCAATGTCGCCGCTTGCATCGAAGCCGCCCGAAACTCCGGACATTGAGCCGCTGCCGACGTTGTGGCTGAGCGTGACGAGATTGGTCGTGCCACTGGCGAATACGGCGTTGTGGCCATTGGCGTACAGCGCGTTGTTGGCAATCAGGACGGCCGCACCGACGCCGCTGAGGTGAATCGTGTCGTTCCGCGCGTTGATCAGCGTGTTGTTGACGATGTCGAGATTGCCGGGCGTAATGCCGGGCGGCGCGTTTGCAGCGAAGGCGGCACCGGCAGCGCCGAGCACGATGTTGTTGCGGACGATCGCGTCCGAATCGGCCTGGATGCCGTTGTCGCCGCTGTGCCAGACAAGATTGCGCTCGATGACGTTGCGCGCGCCGTGTCCGTTGACGCCGTAAAGCGTGATCCCTGGATAGGCCGTGTCGTGAATCACGTTGTCGCGCACAACGTTCGCATAGCTGCCGAACTTGATCTCGATGCCATCGCCCTGGGTGACGCTTGGGCCGGTGAGATCGTGCACGTAGTTGCCCGCCACGAGGGAGTCGTGCATGCGGCAGGCATCCGCCTCGCAACCCAGATAAAAACCTTCACCGGTGTCGCCGGTGTGGTCGACCTCGTTGTGAACGAAGGCGAGGCGCGCATACTCGCTGCCGGAATCATTCGCGGCGATCGCATTCGCGGCGGTGTCGTGCACGTGGCAATTGCGGATCGTGATGTCGGACGATGCAGTGAGGCGGATGCCGCGCGAGCCGCCGCTGAACTCGATGCCATCGAAGACGAGAAAAGCGGAACTGGTCACGTTGACGATATTCTGGCCGCTACCGACGAAATGCAGCAGTGGTTGTTCGCCGCTCTTCGCTCGGATCGTGATCGGCGCCGTTGCGGTACCGCTCAGCTGAAGATTGAAATAATTCGTCAGCGTGTAGGTGCCGCCGCGCAGCGTGAGCGTGTCGCCCGCCGCGAGCGCCTGCATCGCCGTGCGGAAATCGTCGGCAGGGCCGATCTCGCTACTGGCAGCTTGGGCCGTGCTGGTGCACGCGAGGCATGCCGCGTTGAGTGCATGACGCTGGAGGCGGGCGATCAGTCGGGTGAATGACATGGCGATCTCCGTGGATGATTCGCACAAAGCGGTCGTGAGTGGCGCGACGCTCACGTCGGGTGATTGGGCGCCTCGTCGAGCGCGCGTTCCAACGCATCCAGATGCATGATCGGTTGTCCGCAGGATGTTCCCTTGCAGAGGTATGCAATGACCACTTCATCCGTCGGCGCCGACAGCGCACCGGGCAGACCGGCGGCATCTTGTGGAATGAAATAGACGTCCACCCCGCGTTCGCGACAGGCAGTGCCAGCGCGAAGCCAGGCATCGATATCGGCAAGGGCACGATGGCGCACGACAAGGTGTGCGGCAGGTTGCAGGTATTCGTCCAGCGCAAGCAACAGCGCGCAGCACGCGTGCGGAACGTCCAGCAGCATCGGCCATGCAGCGCGCAGGCAGCGTTCGGCCGCATCGATGTAGCGGCTCTCGCCGAGCAGACGACCCAGTTTGAGCAGCGCACGCGCACCGACGCCATTGCCCGACGGCAGCGATTCGTCCATCCACGGCTTGGGTCGTTGCGGCAATGCTTGTGCATCGTGCGCGGTGAAGAAGAAGCCGCCAAGCTGTGCGTCTTCGAAGTGTTTCAGCAGGGCATCGGCGAGGGCGACGGCCCAGGCCAGATCGCGCGCACTCCAGCGAATCTGCAGCATCGCGAGGATGGCATCGAGCAGAAATGCATGGTCGTCGAGGTAGGCGGGGAATCGAGCAACGCCGCCGGCATGGCATGCGTACAGACGGCCGTCGTTCCAGACATGCGCATGCAGAAAATCCAGCGCGCGTTCGGCCTCCGCGAACAGCGGTCGATCGTCGAGCCAACGAGCGGCGCGCGCAGCGCCGGCGATCGTCAGTGCGTTCCACGCGGTCAGGACCTTGTTGTCGAGGCCGGGTCGTACGCGTTTGGCGCGCGCAGCGAGCAGCGTTGCGCGCGATGTTTCCGCGCGCCGGGCTGCGTCGGCGGCGGTGATGCCGATGCTCGTCGCAATTTCGTCGATCGATGCAGCCAGCAGCAGGTGCCAGTCGTGCCCCTCGAAGTTCGGTTCTCGATCGAGACCGAAGCGCTTTTCAGCAACGGCGAATTCGTCGGACGCAAGCAAGCCGCGGACTTTATCGCGCTGCCATACGTAGTAGCGACCTTCCTCGCCTTCGGAATCGGCGTCGAGTGAGCTCCAGAAGCCGCCGTCCGCCGCTTGCATCTCGCAGGCGAGCCAGTGAGCGCACGCGCGAGTAGTACCGCCGAAGGCCAGCGCATCGAAGGCGATGCATGCCTGAGCGTAGAGCGGCAGCAGCTGCGCGTTGTCGTACAGCATCTTCTCGAAGTGCGGGATCTCCCAATGGTCGTCGACGCAATAGCGGAAGAAACCACCGGCCAGATGGTCGGTGAGGCCGCGCTCGGCCATGCGCGTGAGCGTCAGGCGAGCCATCATTTTTTCCTTCTCCCCACGGGAGAAGGTGGCCCGCAGGGCCGGTTGAGGGAAAGAGCCCCCATGAAGAAAATCGCTATCGGTCAATGCATTGCGCTCCGTGTTTTCTCGACGGAATGCAACATGAAGCAGCAGCTCGATCTCGCTCGCATGCGGAAACTTGGGTCCACCCCGGCGACCGCCGTTGTCGTCGTCGAAGCCGGCGGCGATGCTTTCCAGTGCAACATGGATCGGTGCGTCATCCATCGCGTCAGCAAACGCTTCGCTGCGTCCATGATCGGCGAGGAAGCGCGCGAGCGAGCTGTTCTGCGTGCGGACTTCGTCGGGTTTTTCATCGAACCATGCGCGCACGCCCTGCAACACCTGGGTGAATGCGGGCATGCCGTGGCGCGGCGCTTTCGGAAAATACGTGCCGGCAAAAAACGGCAGCAGATCGTCGGGCGTGAGAAACATCGTCAATGGCCAGCCACCGCCGCGTCGTGCGAGCGCCTGGTGTGCGAGCTGGTATACCTTGTCGATGTCCGGCCGCTCTTCGCGATCGACCTTGATGTTGATGTAGAGCGCATTCATGAGACGCGCGGTCGCCGCGTCCTCGAAGCTTTCGTGTGCCATGACGTGACACCAGTGGCAGGCCGCGTAACCGATTGAGAGCAGGATCGGTTTGTTCTGCTCACGCGCTGCGGCGAGGGCTTCGTCGCTCCACGGCCACCAGTCGACTGGATTGTCGGCGTGCTGGCGCAGGTATGGGCTGGTTTCGAGGTGAAGGCGATTCGTCATTGGTGCAGTGTAGCGTTCCAGAAATTTGTGGGAGCAACTGTCTGTGGGAGCGGCTTCAGCCGCGATGCTCTGGCGTGGACGACCACCGAACGACACCATCCCCACCCAAGCTTCCCCTTTAAGGGGAGGGCTTAAAGAATTTGTGGGAGCAACTGTCTGTGGGAACGGCTTCAGCCGCGATGCTTCGCACACCATCCCCACCCAACCCTCCCCTTGAAGGGGAGGACTTCAATGCATCGCGGCTGAGGCCGCGCTCACCAATTCATGGAACGCTACACTGCACCCATGACGAACCGACTCGCTGAGGAAACCAGCCCCTACCTGCGCCAGCACGCCGACAATCCGGTCGACTGGTGGCC
>JBDSBK010000503.1:0-3307 GCA_039921645.1 Dokdonella sp. | reverse complement strand
GTCGCGCGCGTCGGGTCGAGGCCGAGCGCCTTGTCGGAGATGAAGCGCGCATAGAAGCGGTGCGCAACGAGAAAGATCGAGGTCGCCGCAGCGACCAGCCAGATCGCGTTGATCGTCTCGCCACGATGCAGCGCAATCGTGCCGAGACAGAACGCGCCGACGATCGCGAGTACCAGCCACCCTGTTTTTACCGCCACCGAATCCATAACGCCCCCAGGGCAGTAAGACGAATCGACAGGGAAGACTGTGCCCGCGGCGAAAACGGGTCAAGACGCGGTGCATTAGCCTTTGGTCGAATGGCGGACGTCGAATGCGAAGCGGGAAGGGGAATGGACGATTCCGGCGGGCCATGGCGCCGCCCGGCCCCGTGCCGTTCGCTATTGGCCTACGACTTGCGCCCGCATCGGGCCGAACAAGGCGAGTACCTCCTGCTGCGTTGCAGGTGCGAGCTTCACGTCGTTCATCGCCGCCACCAGGTCCCCGACGAACGCGTCGAAGTCGGCGTTGTCGAGATTCATGCCGGAATGCGCTTCCTCCATGCTGCGGCCTTTGTAGGTGCAAGGGCCGCCGCTGGCCGCGCAGATCTGTTCGATCACCAGCTGGCGCAGGTCGGCGTGGTCGGTATGTTCGAAGAAGAGATTGATATGCACGTCGGCATCGATGTGCTTGAACATCGCATCGACCAGGCGCGCAACGCCGTCGGCGCCGCCGAGCGCGCGATACAGCGCGTCCGATGGGGTTGCGTGCGCGGTGTCGGCAACGGGTTTCGACGTATGTGGCGTCGGCGTGGCGCAGGCGGCGAGTGCAAGGATTGCTGCGAACAAAACCGTTTTTTGCATGGCGCTTCCCCGGTAGCGTGGCGCCTCATCCTGCAAGGCTTGAGTGTGTTGCGCAACCGTGGGTGGTTTGGATGGCCTCCTGCAGGAATTGCGCTCGTGGCGTGCTCGAACCCCGGCGCGGATGCGCGCACGTTTCCTTTGTAGCGGAGACGGGGCCGGCATCGAAAATGCCCGTTTGCGTCATCGACACGCGAGACTGAATCTCGATTTCATGGAGTGCAACATGCGCCGCCTGCTCGTTTCAATGCTCGCCTTGACGTCGCTTGGGGCATTCGCCGCACACGGCGACGTGACACGCATGGTGGCGGCGCTGCGTTCGCTGGCGGAGCCCCTGCTCGGGCACGGCGACGCAATAGCGCCGAGATTCGACACGTTCTATGCAGGTATGGTCGAAGCACTGCCGCCGCAGGAACGCACTGAACGCGCGCTCGAGCTGGCGATCGACAACTATCAGGGAGCGGCCGACTATGTCGTCGATCGTGCGCAAACCTGGCGCGGCCAGTTCAAGGCGAGCCCTTCGCTGGATGCGCTGCTGCATGCCGCGTTGAACTCGCGTCGGATCGAGGTGCGCATGGCCGCCTTCGAGCTGAGCCTGGCCGAATACGGCCTGCAGAAAACACCCGTTGAAATCGATCGTCTGCTCGCGCGACGCGCGACTGATCCGCAAGGTTCTGGGCCGTGGGCACTATGGAATATGTCGATGATCGGCGCGCGTGGCGTGGAGCGCGAGCGCATTTACGGGATCCTCGTCGACGCGGTCCGCGACAATGACGAATCACAACGCCGCTGGGCCGTCGATGCGCTGGCTCGTTTCGGCGGCGAGGAAATCGTCGACCCGCTGCTGAGCATCGCGGCCCATGATCCATCAATGGAAGTCCAGGAGCGCGCGTTCTGCGGCCTGGCGCAGTCGGGCACCTTGCAGTTGGCCGAGCGTTACCGCGCCGTGCCGGGACTGCTCGCGATTGCCGACGACCTTGGCGCGTCCGTGCAGCAGCGCGCCTGGGCGTTCCAGGCCCTGCGCGAGATCACCGAGACCTATGATGTTGCCGACGACGTGTCGGCTTGGCGCGTCGCGCTCGATCGCGCCGGACTGTTGGGTCACTGACAGGCGATTCCAACGGCGATTTTCTGGAACAACGGGTGGGTCCGAACTTGCCGATTTCCCTCAGGCCCCGTTCCGGATGCGATCGGCATGATGCCGCCAATCGCACGCCTCAGCGTGCATACGCAACAGGCACTCGATGAACATACTCATGGTTCTGACGTCGCATGACGAACTTGGCGATACCGGCCGCAAGACCGGGTTCTGGCTGGAGGAATTCGCAGCGCCGTACTACGTTTTCAAGGATGCCGGCGCTGAGATCGTCGTCGCATCGCCCAAGGGCGGACATCCGCCGCTGGATCCCAAGAGCAATGATCCGGATGCGCAAACGAACGCAACCCGACGCTTCAAGGACGATTTCGACGCACAAGCGACATTGGCAAGGACGCATCTGCTGTCGGATGTCGTCAACGATGCTTTCGACGCGGTGTTCTATCCCGGCGGGCACGGGCCCTTGTGGGATCTCGCGAACGATGCGGATTCGCAGCACTTGGTCGAGCGCCTCTACGCCGAGGGCAAACCGGTTGCGGCGGTCTGCCATGGACCGGGCGTGTTTCGCGATGCGCGTGGGCCGTTCGGTTTCCCGCTCGTGCGCGGAAAACCCGTCACGGGGTTCTCCAATACCGAGGAGGCTGCTGCAGGCTTGACGCATGTGGTTCCGTTCCTGGTCGAAGACATGCTCAAGGAAAAGGAAGGCCTGTATTCGAAGGCGGGCGACTGGCAATCGCATGTCGTCATCGACGAAAATCTGGTGACCGGACAAAATCCCGCGTCGTCGGAAGCGGCCGCACAGGCCGTGCTCGATTTGCTGCGCAAGGCGAGCGTCGAATAGACAGGAGCGGCATCGATGAGTGATCGGCTGGACGGACGTGTTGCGCTGGTGACCGGCGCATCGTCCGGCATTGGCGCAGCAACCGCGCTTGCGCTCGCAGCGCGAGGAGTGCACGTGGCATTGGCTGCGCGACGTCGCGATCGACTGGATCTGCTGGCGCAGCGCATCCATGCGGATGGCGGCACAGCCTTCGTTGTCGTTGCCGATTTCGCGGAAGAAGCGCAGGCGCAGCGCGTGGTCGCCGAAACCGAGGCGCACTTCGGGCGTGTGGACATCCTCGTCAACAACGCGGGCGTGATGTATCTGGAGCCCGTCGAAAGCGCCGATCTCGGCCGCTGGCGGCACATGCTCGAACTCAATGTGCTCGGCGTTATCGCCGCCACGCAGGCCGCGTTGCCGGGCATGCGCGCGCGACGCGATGGCCATATCGTCAACATTGCATCGACCGCGGGGCGTATTGCGAACGCCAACGCCGCAGCCTACGCGGCCACGAAGTTCGGTGTCGTCGGATTTTCGGAAGGACTGCGCAAGGAG
>JBDSBK010000502.1:0-3497 GCA_039921645.1 Dokdonella sp. | reverse complement strand
AGACGACGACGACCGAACGCGTGCTCTATTACACCGGCCGCAAGCACCAGATCGTCGACGTGCACGACACCAAGGACGGCAAGGGTTCGACCACGACCGACTACCTCGAGCAGGAACGCAAGCGCGGCATCACGATCCAGTCCGCTGCCGTGTCGACCGAGTGGAAGGGTTACCAGGTCAACATCATCGACACGCCGGGACACGTGGACTTCACGATCGAAGTGAACCGTTCCCTGCGCGTACTCGATGGCGCGGTCGTCGTGTTCGACGGCGTTGCC
Source organism: Dokdonella sp. (assembly GCA_039921645.1). Classification (GTDB taxonomy): domain Bacteria; phylum Pseudomonadota; class Gammaproteobacteria; order Xanthomonadales; family Rhodanobacteraceae; genus Dokdonella_A. The sequence goes on along the minus strand of JBDSBK010000502.1, from coordinate 3,219 downwards.
GGCGTCGAGCCGCAGACCGAGACGAACTGGCGCCTGGCCGACCAGTACAACGTGCCGCGCCTGTGTTACGTCAACAAGATGGACCGCATCGGCGCGAATTTCGCGCATTGTGTGAAGGGCATCCGCGAGCGCCTCGGCGCCAACGCCATTCTTTGCCAGGTTCCGCTCGGCAGCCACGATGAATTCTGCGGCATGGCCGACCTCGTCGCCGGCGTGGGCTACATCTGGGCATCGGACGACAAGGACAGCGAATGGGAAACCGTGCCGCTGGCCGATCTGCGCGCGCGTCTCAAGTTCGAATCCACCGTCGACAACGACTGGATCGACCAGCTGCCGCAACTGCGACAGGACCTGCTCGAAAGCGCGCTTGCGCTCGACGACGACGCGTTCGAGCGTCTGCTCGAAACCGGCGAGTTTGATCCGGCCGTGCTCAAAGCCTGCATTCGCAAGGGCTCCGTCAGTGGCAAGCTGATGCCGGTGTTCTGTGGCTCCTCGTACCGCAACAAGGGCGTGCAGCAGCTGCTCGACGGCGTCATCGATTACATGCCGTACCCGGGCGAGAACGGCGGCATCTCGATGGTTGACGAAGACGGCAAGATCATCGGCGAGCAGGAAGTGCGCGACGACGCGCCGGCGCGCGCGCTCGCATTCAAGGTCATCAACGACCAGTTCGGCACGCTGACCTTCGCGCGCATCTACTCCGGCGTGATCAAGAAGGGCGACACCCTGCTCAACGTGACGCGTGGCAAGAAGGAACGCGTCGGCCGCATCGTCGAAGTGCAGGCGAACGCGACCAAGGACATCGACGAAGTGCGCGCCGGCGACATCTGCGCGTTCGTCTCGATGAAGGAAACCGAGACCGGCGATTCGCTCTCCGATCCGGCGCATCCGGCCCTGCTGGAGCGCATGCGCTTCCCGGATCCGGTGATCAGCGTGTCCGTTGAGCCGAAGACGCGCAACGACATCGACAAGATGTCGACCGCGCTTTACAAGATGGTCAAGGCGGATCCGTCGCTGCGCCTCGAAGTCGACAAGGAAACCGGCCAGACCGTGCTCAAGGGCATGGGCGAGCTGCACCTTGAAGTGACCATCGACCGCATGCGCACCGAACTGGGCGTCGAAGCGAACATGGGCAAGCCCAAGGTCAGCTTCCGCGAAGCGTTCGGCAACCGCGTCGATCACACCTACACGCACAAGAAGCAGTCCGGTGGTTCGGGCCAGTTCGCCGAAGTGAAGATGATCTTCGAGCCGGGTGAACAGGGTTCGGGCGTCGTGTTCGTCGACGAAATCGTCGGCGGCCGCATCCCGCGCGAGTACATCCCTTCGGTTGAATTCGCGATCAAGAGCGAATCGCGTCAGGGTCAGATCGCCGGCTACGAAGTCGTCGACTTCAAGGCACGCCTGATCGACGGCAAGTACCACGACGTCGACTCGTCCGCGCTCGCGTTTGAAATTGCAGGCAAGCAGATGTTCCGCGAGGCACATCGCATGAGCAAGCCGAAGCTGCTCGAACCATCGATGCGCATCGAAGTCGTCACCGAAGCGGAATTCCTCGGCGACGTCATCGGCGACATCAACCGTCGTCGCGGCACGGTCAGCGACCAGGGCCAGAAGGGCCTGCAGGCGTTCGTGCAGGGCTTCGTGCCGCTGGCGGAAATGTTCGGCTACATCAACTTCCTGCGCTCGGCCACGCGCGGCCGCGGCAACTTCACGATGGAATTCGACCACTACGACGAAGTGCCGGCGAACCTCGTCGACAAGCTGATGGAAAAGGAATCGAAGTAAGCTTTCAGGCTTTTCCTGTTGCAACGAAAAAGGGCGCCGTTGGCGCCCTTTTTCGTTACTCGCTCTCGCAAGGTCATTCGACTTTGCCGCTGCGACAACGCTCGGCACGCCGTTGAAAGGTCGATGCCATCAACGGCGAACGTCGAAACGGCCATGTTGCACGAATGCATGGACATCGGCAGCGCCGACGAGATTGACGTCTCCGGGGATCGAATGCTTGAGGCAAGCCGCCGCGGTTGCGAACGCCAGGCTCTGCTCGTCGTTCATGCCCGAGCAAAGGCCGTGCAACATGCCGGCAGCGAAAGCGTCGCCACCGCCGATGCGATCCACGATCGACGCCAGCGTGTACGAAGGCGTGCGATGAAGCGCGCCTGCCCGCGTCAGCAGGACGCCCGCCAGCTCGTGGTGATCCACGCTGTCCTGTACCCGGATCGTGGTGGCGAGCCGGCCCAGATGAGGAAACGCTTCGAACGCGGCGCTCGCCGCATCGCCAAGGCTTTCGAGCGGTGGCCGGTCGTCGGTCGCGCGTCCGAGAGCGATCGCGATATCGCGATGGTCGGCAAACGCCACGTCGGCCTGTGCGAGCAGGTCGCGGGTGATCACGGCCGCATCGCCGTTCCACGCCCGCCATAAGTGCGGGCGATGATTGCCGTCGAACGACGCCAGCGATCCGCACGCGCGCGCTGCACACATGGCGGCCAACGCGGACTCCGCGCTGCGCGCGCCGAGCGCGGGTGTGACGCCGGACACATGGAACGCATCGGCGCCGACCAGCAGTGTTTTCCAATCGAAAAATTCCGCTTCGGCATTCGCGAATGCGGACCCTGCGCGGTCGTACACCACTTCGCTTGGACGCTGGATCGCGCCGGTCGCGAGGAAGTAGAGCCCCATCCGACCGTCCCGACGCGCGATCATCCGCGTATCGACACCGTGCTTGCGCAGTTCGCCGATCGCTGCGGCGCCGAGCGCGTTGTCCGGCACGACGCTGATCATCCGTGCGTCGTGCCCGTACAGCGCAAGCGAAACCGCGACATTCGCCTCTGCGCCACCCACGCTGACCTCGAGACGGGGCGACTGCAACAGCAACTCGCGACCTGGCGCGGCGAGACGCAGCAGCAATTCCCCGAAACAGACGACGTTCTTGCCCATGAGTGACTCCCTCTCTGCGGGACTCCCCGCGCCTGGTAATCCGAAGAAGCGTCGCTCGCCAATCGCGCCGCTCATGCATGCTTCATTTTCAGGCGATCCTCTTGCACTGCAACAAGCCCGCAATGACGAGATCGACGCGTCGTCCGAATCCCCTGGAATGGCGTCACTGCGCGCTTACTCGCCGCTTCGTACAAAGCCGACCGAGGCGTACATTTGCCGGTCTTGTTGTTGCAATGCGGTTGTTGCTACGATTTTTTGACCACCGGTGTCATTCAAATATTCCGC
>JBDSBK010000501.1:0-14182 GCA_039921645.1 Dokdonella sp. | reverse complement strand
AACATCGGTCACTGCTCGATCTTGTGGGAGCGGCTTCAGCCGCGATGCTGTTGATTGAAATGCATCGCGGCTGGAGCCGCTGCCACAAAATAAAAGTTAGTCGAAGCGGCTGAGTTCGCGGTCGGACTTGCCTGCGTAAAGCCGGCGTGAGAGGTTGACAGTCGCCGCGCACAGAAACATCGGTCACTGCTCGATCTTGTGGGAGCGGCTTCAGCCGCGATGCTGTTGATTGAAATGCATCGCGGCTGGAGCCGCTGCCACAAAATAAAAGCTAGTCGAAGCGGCTGAGTTCGCGGTCGGACTCGCCTTGGCTGGAGCCGGCGTCGCCGTCGGGATCGTCGAACAATCCAGAGCCGCCAGCATCGTCGGCTGGCTCGGTATCTTTCGTGACCGGGGCACCGCGTTCGCTTGCGGCCTTCTGCTTTTCCCAGCGTGTCTTGATCGGATTGGCGGATTCCGCGCTTTCCAGCGCGCCCAGCAATTCCTGCTTCTGATCTTCCGGCAGATCCGCCCAATGGCAATCGGCGAGAGCGCCGGCCATCGAATAGAGCAGGTTCAGGCTGGGTCTGAAACCGGCGCGCTTGACCTTCAGGAACGCTTCGACCGGCCCGACACGCGCGAGATCCTCGGTCGTGCGCACGCCGATTTGGCGCAGCCATGCCGCCGACTTCGGCCCAACATTGCGGATCTTCACGTCGCGGGCGCTCATGCGGGTTCGGTTCCTGCTGTCACGTCATGGAGTCGCGCGATCATCGCAGCGATTCGAGGAAAAGGGTGCATAGCCGTTCCATACCAGCGCGGTCCTCGTCGTCGAACCGCGCGATGCTCGGACTGTCGACGTCCCACACACCGAGCAGGCGTCCATCCTCCATGAGTGGCACCACGATCTCCGATCGCGAGGCGCTGTCGCACGCGATATGCCCGGCAAACTGGTGGACATCGCGCACCAGTTGGGTCTGTCCGGTGGCGGCGGCGGTGCCGCAAACGCCCTTGCCCAACGCGATGCGCACGCACGCGGGCTTGCCCTGGAAAGGTCCGACCACAAGCTCGGTGCCATCGAAAAAATAGAACCCGCACCAGTTGATGTCGGGCACCGCATACCAGACCAGAGCCGCGAAGTTCGCCGCGTTTGCAATGCGGTCGCTCTCGCCATGCAGCAGGCCGCGCACCTGATCGGCGAGCTCGCCGTAAAGTGCCGGCTTGCTGGTGGCATCAATCGTTGCAGCGACAAACATGGATGGCAGGCCCTGCCTTGGTCGGGTTGCGATTGTAGCGCGTGCCCGCACGTCGGCGCCGCTGGCATACTGGGCCAGCCCCGGAGCAGCAATGAACGACGCGGACCTTTCGCAGGAAATCGGATTTCGCATGCGCGGCGCGCAGCCGACACGCATCGACGCCTTCGTCGACGCGGCGTTCGCATTCGCCGTGACCCTGCTGATCGTGTCCGTGGGCCACGTCCCGTCCACCGTGCCGGACCTGATCCAGGCGATGCGCGGCGTGCCCGCGTTCTCGGCAAGTTTCCTGCTGCTCGCGCGCTTCTGGCTGTCGCATCGCCAATGGTCGCGCTGTTATGGCCTCGAGGATGGCCACAGTGTGCGCCTGAGTCTGGCGCTGGTTTTCGTCGTGCTGATCTACGTCTACCCGCTGCGCATGGTTGCCAACATGACGCTGGCCATGTTGAGCGGTGGTGCGCTGGCCGAACAGTCGATTGAAATCCACACGCTCGCCGATCTGCGTTCGCTCTATGTGGCCTTCGCGTCGGGGTACGGTGCCGTGGTGATCATCTTCACCCTGCTTTATCGGCATGCGCTGGCTTGTGCGGACGCGCTGCAGCTGACCGCCAGCGAACGTGTGCGCACGCGCAGCACGGCCGAGCGTTATCTGACGCTTGCCGGTGTCGCATTGCTGTCGCTGACCCTCGCCCTGCTGCTTCCGGCAGGCCACGCATCGATGTTGATCTACTGGTTGCCGGGCATGGTCTACGCGTTGATCTATCCGGCCACGCTGCTGATTGGACGGCGCGAGAAGGCGGCACTTGCCGCGATCGCTCCGACGCGCATCGCATGAATGGGGTATTCGTCGCCGGCACCGACACCGGTATCGGCAAGACCTGGTCCAGCTGCGTGATGCTCGCTGCCTTGCGCGCGCGCGGCCTGCGCGCGGTCGGGATGAAGCCGGTCGCCAGCGGATGCCGTGTGACGACGATGGGTTTGCGCAATGAGGATGCCGAGGCCCTGATCGCCGCGAGCACGACGGCGCCTGCCTACGCCGACTGCAATCCGTTCGCTTTTGCCGCGCCGATTGCACCGCACCTCGCCGCGGCGATGGACGCAGTCGAACTCACGCTTGAACCGATCCAGAACGCGTACGCGCAACTCGCCGCGGGTGCAGACCGCATCGTCGTAGAAGGCGTCGGCGGCTGGGCGGTGCCGTTGTCGGATACGCTGATGCAGGCGGATCTCGTGCGTGCGCTGGATTTGCCGGTGATCCTCGTCGTCGGCGTGCGCCTGGGTTGCCTCAATCATGCGCTGCTCAGCGTGCGCGCGATCGACGCGGACGGTTGCCGATGCGTCGGCTGGATCGCGAACCGCATCGACGCCGAGATGGCATTCGCGGCTGCGAACATCGATGCGCTGTGCGAACGTATTGCCGCGCCTCTGCTCGGCGTGCTTGATCACGCTCCCGACGCCGAGACAAAGCAATTCGCACACGCGCTCGATGTGCGGGCGCTTTGAGAAGATGGCCACGGCAGGTACTGCGCCGAACGCTCTGCGACCCTATGTGCCGTGGCTCGTTGCATTCGCGGGTTTCGCGTTCGATCTCGCCGCATTCTGGCCTGGCCAGATGTCGTTCGACTCGGCGTATGCGTGGTGGCAGGCGCGCGGCGGCACCAGCACGAACATCGTGCCGCCGCTGTTCGTCTGGGTCTGGCGCGCTTGCGACCGGATTGTCGAGGGCCCAGGCGCCCTGTTCGTGTTCCACCTCGCCCTGTTCTGGTGCGGTCTCGCCTTGCTGGCGCGTGCGTTGCGCTTCGCTCCTGTCGCATCGGCGGCCGCCATGCTGCTGGTTGCGCTGGCACCGGTTTCGCTCGTGTTGCGCGGCCAGGTCTGGACCGATGTCGGCTTGTTTGCGGCATTGACCTTCGCAACCGGCGCGCTCGCCAGCGTCGAAATCGACCTGCGTCGACACTGGCTGCTGTTCCCGATCGCGCTGGCACTCTTCTACGCAGCGGCTTTGCGCCACAACGCACTGCCTGCGGTGCTGCCGTTCGTGGCGTGGTTCATGTGGTTGCTGTTGCGCCGCTTCACCGCGGCCAGCCCTGCACGCGTCACGGTAGCGACGCTGGTCGGGCTGCTCGCGATCGCCTGCGCGGCCCGCTGGCTGGATGCGAGCGTGGATCGGCACGTTGAGGTCTGGCCGTCGCTCGCACAGTTCGATCTCGCGGCCGTATCGATCGCCACCGGCCAGATGCGCCTGCCGGACTTCATGATCGGTCCGGGCCTCGATGTCGCCGAGCTTGCGCAGGCGTTTCGCCCGTGGAGCAATGTGCCCATGCTCGTCGGCACGCAGCACGGCATCCGCGATCCGTTCTCGGATCATTCCGCGCAGGAACTCGCGACGTTGCGCACGGCCTGGCTCGGCGCCATCACGGACGAGCCGCGCGCATGGTTCGCGCACCGACTACGGCTGAGCCGCGCGTTGTTCGGCACGCACGCCGTCGAATGGCCGCGCGAACTGATCTATGTCGACGACGAGGTCGGTTATCGCGACAACCCGCCGATCGCGCGCACCACGAATGCGTTGCATGCGGGCCTCATGCGCGCGGCAGCGATTCTCGCCGTCACAGCCGCGTTGGCGGCGTGGCCGTATCTCGTGCTGGGGCTTGTGGGGGGCGCAGTCGCCTGGCGTCGGCGCGGCGACATGACCGCTCGACTCGCAGCGATCGTCCTGCTCAGTGCATGGCTGTATGCAGTGCCGTTGACCATGATCGCGCCGTCGGCCGAGCTGCGTTATCTCGCGTGGCCCTGCGTCGCGAGTCTGCTCGCATTCGCCTGTGCCGCGTTCGCGCCACGTTCGGGTATGCGCTGCTAGACTTCGCACAGAACCATTCAATCGAGGAATTCAATGAGCACGGTGCAGCGCTACATGTTTTCAATCGACGATCTGCCCAAGGCACGTGGCGAATCACACGAGATTTCGTTCCAGGGGGGCTCGGCCGAAAGTTTCGCCGCGTTGCTGCAGGCGGCGCTGCGTGAGCCGGTGCTGTGGCAGCGCTGGCGTTCGATGCAACCCGATCCGGATGCGATCGATCCATCACTCGGCCAGAACGATCCCGCCGCGACGGTTGAAGCGCACCAGTCCGACGTGAATGTCAGCGTCGAGATCCAGAGTTCGCTGCCGCACGCGATCATCAAGCACCGCATGACCCTGCTGATCGGCAAGCACTGGACGTTGCGCGACGTTAGCGCTGTCTAGATCGTCCTGTCTTGAAGCCGGCATGTCTGCGCATGAGCAGACATGCCGGCCAAGACGTTGCGAAACGCACCGTTCAAATCAATGTCGCTGGGAGAGGCGCCATGATCACGGCTCATTCGTTTGCAGTTGATCGCGACAAGCCAGGGGTGGACTGGCGCGCCAGTCTCGCTGTCGTTCTCGTCCATGTTCTGTTTTTTTCATGGCTGTTGCGCTCCCCCTTGAGTGAACCGATTCGTTCCACGCTCACGCCACTGGTGATGATGGAGTTGTGGACCGGAGCCACGGCCGACGATCCTCCGGCGCCACCGCTTGACAAGCCCTTGACCACGAAAGCCGCGCCGGGTCACGTCCGCAAGGCGGCGCTGGCGGTGGCGGCGCGTTCGCCCCATCCCCGCGAGCGACCGGTCGTTGCCGAAGGAAACACCGCAGCTGCCAGCGCAATCGCGCAGGGCACGCCTGCAGAAAGTACCGTGCCGCCTGCGTCTGTCGTCGAGGGCAGCACCAACAGCGCCGGGCCCGCGCAAGGCGGCAGACGTTTATCAGGCGGTCGTTTCCACCCGCCGCGAGTGCTCGCGCGGACCAAGCTTTCCTATCCGCCCGATGCTTACGAGGCCGGCAGCCAGGGCACGGTGGCCGTGATGGTCACGGTCGCAATCGATGGCGCTGTCGTCGAGACCCACGTGCATGAGTCGAGCGGATCCGCTTCACTCGATCGCGCCGCCGCGGATGCGGTCGCACACTGGACGTTCAAGTCGGCCGAACGCGAAGGAAACCCGACCGAGGCCCAGGCGATCGTCAATATAGACTGGCATATCGGGCCGAACACGCATCTGACGTTCGATGCGGTGGCGCTGCCGTCAGAAGGATCGAAGACCGCGCAATCGAGAGGCTGCTTGATTGCAAACTCGGCGCATCCGGAACTCTGTACCGCGCCGCATCCCGCACGTTGAATCGATGCGGCACCAATTCCGCGCAGCATTCAAGCTGCGCGGATTCGCGACGACTCAATAGGCGAATTCGCGGAACACGCGATCGATATCGCCGTTCCACTCGCCGTGGAACAGTTCGAGCTTGCGCTCCGCCGGCGTCTGGTTCGCATCGACGATCTGCGCCAGCGTCTCCATGAAGATGCTTTCGTCGGCGCCGGCAGCGTTGGTGCGTGCACGCCGCTGCAAGCCGTGCGCGGCGATCTTCACCGCTTCGGACGCGAGATCGCGCACTCTGCCGCCGCGGAACGGAAGCTTCAACGCGTGCTTCGGTACGCCGTCGCGCAATGCATGACGTTCCTCGCGGCTGAAATCCTTGACCAGATCCCACGCAGCGTCGAGGGCAGTCTGGTCGTAGAGCAGGCCAACCCAGAACGCGGGCAGCGCGCACAAACGGTTCCACGGGCCGCCGTCGGCGCCGCGCATCTCGAGGAATTTCTTCAGCCGCACCTCGGGAAACGCGGTCGTCATGTGGTCGGCCCAGTCGCGCAAGGTCGGCTTCGCACCGGGGAGTTCGGCGAGATCGCCGGCGAGGAACTTGCGGAACGACTTGCCGGCGAGGTCGATGTACTGGCCGTCGCGATAGCTGAAATACATCGGCACGTCGAGCAGGTAGTCGACGTAGCGTTCGTAGCCGAATCCGTCCGCGAACACGAAGTCGAGCATGCCGGTGCGGCCGGCATCGGTATCCGTCCATATATGCGAACGATAACTCTGATAGCCGTTCGGCTTGCCTTCGGTGAACGGAGAATCGGCGAACAACGCGGTCGCGATCGGCTGCAACGCAAGGCCGACACGGAATTTCTTGATCATGTCCGCTTCGGTCGCATAGTCGAGGTTGACTTGCACCGTGCACGTCCGCGTCATCATGTCGAGGCCGAGCTGGCCGACCTTCGGCATGTACTCGCGCATGATCCTGTAGCGGCCTTTGGGCATCCACGGCATCTGGTCGCGACGCCACTTCGGCTGGAAACCCATGCCGAGGAAGCCGACGCCGATCTCGTCGGCCACCGTCTTGACCTCGCGCAGATGCTGGGTCACTTCGGCGCAGGTCTCATGGATCGTTTCCAGCGGCGCGCCGGAAAGCTCGAGCTGGCCGGCGGGCTCCAGCGTCACCGATGCGTTGTCGCGCAGCAATGCGATGAGCTTGCCGTTCTCGAGCACGCGCTCCCAGCCGAAGCGGGTCATGCCTTCGAGGAGGACGCCGATGCCTTGCGGGCCGTCCCAGGTCGGCGCGCGCAGATCATCCAGGCGGAAGCCGAATTTTTCGTGTTCGGTGCCGATGCGCCAGGCAGAAGCGGGCTTCTCGCCTTGCGCAACATATTCAACGAGCTGGTCGCGACCGCTGATCGGGTCTTCCTTGACGGTACTGGGTCCGGACATCGGTGACCTCGCGATTTCTACTCGGCCCGCCAAGATGGGGACCGTGGACAGCGAACAAAAGGCCCGGCAGCGGAAGCATCCGTGCTATCGAAGACGGCTCAGGTGGCGCCGCGCAGCCCGAGCCAGCCCGCGACCAGCGCACGCGCTTCATCCAGCCCGGTCTTTGCGCTCGACGAGAACAGCTGCGCGCTGCCGTTGGGGAAGTTCGCCGCCAGTTCCTTGCGCACGGCAGCGAGCGTGCGCAAGCTTTCGCTGCGCGAGAGCTTGTCCGCCTTGGTCAGCAGGCAATGGCAGGCGCGACCGCTGGCGGCGCCGAATTCGAGCATGTCGCAATCGAATTCCTTGAGCGGATGGCGCGCGTCCATCACCAGCACCAGGCCCTTCAGCGACACGCGTTCGCGCAGGTACATGTCGAGCACGCCGCGCCAGTGCAGGCGCATGGCCTCGGGCACCTTGGCATAGCCATAGCCGGGCAAGTCGATGAGCCGGCGCGATGGATCGCCGACCGGGAACACATTGAGCAACTGGGTGCGGCCCGGCGTCTTCGAGGTGCGCGCAAGGCCGTGCTGATCGCAGATCGCATTCAATGCGCTCGATTTGCCCGCATTCGAGCGGCCCGCGAACGCGACTTCGGCGCCGCTGTCGGCGGGCAGTTGGTCGAGACGGTTGGCACTGGTGAGAAATTGCGCCTGGCGGAACGGATTGACGGGCATGAGCGAGGTTTGATCGGCAAGGGAACGGCGGCAAGTTTCGTCGGCCGGGATTTTTTCTCGGCTCCGGCGGTTTGACCGCCTCGGGATGCACAGGGATAATTCCGCAGTTGTCCAAGGGCAGCGCCAGACTCGGCGCCGCGAGGACGGATCTTTTGCGACATCCCCACGATTTTCCGGAGTGAGTGTATGAGCTTTCGGCGCATGTTTGTTCGGCACGCACTCGCTTTCGCAGTGCTAGGCGCCGCGGGTCTGGCTCACGCGGAAGGTGCCGTCGAAAGCAAGGGCCCGGTACTCGGCGATGCCAAGGCGGGCGAAGCCAAGGCCGCCGTCTGTGGCGCCTGCCATGGCCTGGGTGGCAATCCGACCGACAAGCAGTACCCGAAACTGGCGGGCCAGAATGAGGCGTACATTGCGCGCCAGATCACGCTGTTCCAGACGCAGAAACGCGCAAACGCAATCATGATGGGTTTTGCGGCAACCCTGTCGGAGCAGGACATGCACGACATCGGCGCCTATTTCGCAACGAAATCCGCGTCGCCCGGCGTTGCCGATGAAAAGCTCATCGAACGCGGGCAGGCGCTGTATCGCGGTGGCGACGTCAACGCCGGCATACCCGCCTGCATGGCTTGCCACGGTCCGGACGGGCGCGGCATGGCGGGCACCGGCTTCCCGCAGCTGGGCAGCCAGTGGACCGACTACATCGCGGCCAAACTCAAGGAATGGAAAGGCGGCACCAGCTGGGGCGACGACGCGAAGGCCAAGGTGATGCCAGCCATTGCCCAGCGCCTGTCCGAGACCGATATCAACGCCGTCGCGTCCTATATCGAAGGCCTGCATACCGCAAACGCGGGAACTGCGACCGCCGCAAAGTGATCCAACAGCGTTCGCAGGCTCGCAGTCCCGATTGAATCCCGCTCGATGGAGTTGAGTCGGCATTCAGTCGAGTCTCCCGAAACTCGCGTTGCGATGACGCGTGCAAGTGCGCGTCACCCCTATCCTGACCGGAGTATCCGATGTTGAAACGCGCTTCCGCCCTGCTGCTCGGCCTTGCCTTTGCGACCCTCGCATCCGCGCAAGACACCTTTGAGGCCGGCAAGAACTGGTTCCCGGTCGAGCCCGTGCAGCCGACGGCGAATGCCGACAAGATCGAAATCGTCGAGGTGTTCTCCTACGCGTGCCCGGCGTGCAACATGTTCCAGCCGACCATGGAGAAGCTGAAGACTGCGCTGCCAGCGAATGCGGAAATCTCCTATCTGCCCGCCGCGTTTCGCACCGACGAAGACTGGCCGGTGTTCCAGCGCGCGTTCTATGCAGCGCAGGCGCTCGGAATCCTGGACAAGACCCATGCCGCGACGTTCGATGCGGTGTGGAAGGACGACGGCGGCTTGCGCATCGCCGATGCGACCACGCATCGTCCGATCAAACCGATGCCGACGATCGAGAATATCGCCACGTTCTACGCCAAGTTCGGCGTGAAGGCCGAAGATGTCGTCGGGGTCGCCAATTCGTTTTCGGTGAATACGAAGATGAAGCGCGCGGATGCGCAGCTCAAGGCGTATGGCGTCGACTCCACGCCGACCTTGATCGTCAACGGCAAGTATCGTTTCAACGTTGCGTCCGCCGGTGGCGTCGACAAGGTCGTGCCACTGATCAAGTTCCTGATTGCGAAAGAAAGCGCCGGCAAGTAAGCGACGTTCTTCGACACCTCAACCCTGGAGCACTCCGATGTTCGCGCGCACGCTGATCCTGATTGCCGGCTTGCTTTCCGTTTCGTTCGCCTTCGCCGCCGAAGGCGCAAAACCCGAGTGGGAAGCGGGCAAGAGCTACCAGCTGATCGACCCACCTCAGCCGACCACGACCGGCAACAAGATCGAAGTGCTCGAAGTGTTTTCCTACGCGTGTCCGCACTGCGCTCATTTCCAGCCCTATGCGGATCAGTTGAAGGCCAGCCTGCCGAAGAACGCCGAGTTCGTCCTGCTGCCGGCCGACTTCCAGCCGCGCTGGGTTGCGTTCGCACGCAGCTTCTACGTCGCAAAAAGCCTGGGCCTCGTCGAAAAGACGCATCAGGCGCTGTTCGACGCGATCTATCGCGACAATCGCACGATCAATTCGCTCGACGACATCGCCGGTTTCTATGCCGAGCACGGCGCCAACAAGGACAGCTTCCTGTCCACCGTGCAGTCGTTCGTGGTCGATGGGCAGATGGCCAGCGGCCACGACCGTGAGGTCAAGTACGGCATCGACTCGACACCGACCCTGATCGTCAACGGCAAGTATCGGATCACCGCCAACACGGAGCAGAAGATCGGCTTCGACGAGATGGTTGCGATCGCGCAGTCCCTGGTTGCCCAGGAAGCGAAGTCGAAAAAGCATTGATGCACGCTCGTTCGATCCGCCACGCAGCCATCGCAACGCGTACCAGACGACCTGAACATTTACCCATGCCGACAAGGACACGATCATGCTGAAGCGTCTGGTTTTCCTGCTTGCCGGCGCGCTGCTCGCGTCGATCGCGCATGCCGCGGACGCTCCCGCCAAGGCACCGGCCAAGACGGATTGGGAAGCCGGCAAGAACTATTTCGTGATCGATCCACCGCAGCCGACCGCGACTGGCTCGAAGATCGAAGTGCTCGAGGTGTTTTCGTACGCTTGCCCGCACTGCGCGCATTTCCAGCCGTATGCGGAACAGATCAAGCAGTCGCTGCCCGCGTATGCGAGCTTCAGCTATATGCCCGCGATTTTCAGTGCCCAGTGGGAACCGTATGCGCGCGCGTTCTATGCGGCGCAATCGCTGGGTGTACTGGAGCAGACCCACCAAGCCTTGTTCGATGCGCTGCATCGCGATCATGCCTCGCTGCCCACGATCGACGACCTGGCCGGTTTCTATGCGCAACACGGCGTCGACAAGGCGAAGTTCCTCGCCACCGCCTCGTCGTTCGAGGTCGAGAGCAAGCTTTCGCACGCGCGTGAAATCGTCAAGGCGGATGGTGTCGACGGAACGCCCAGCGTGATCGTCAACGGCAAGTACCGGATGAGCGGCCAATCGGCCGGTGGTTTCCCGCAATTGATCGACCTGATCGGTTGGCTGGTGCAGAAAGAACATGCGACGCCCGCCAAGCCGACCCAAAAGAAGAAGTAGTCGCTTCGCGCCGTCCGCGGGATGGGCATGCGAGCCTCTTTTCCCGACGGCAGGCCTCATGGCGCTTGCCGCTGTCGCCAACGCTGGTTAGCCTCGTCGGCATGACACCCTCCGCTTCCGCAGGTGCCGGCAGCGCGCCCGTTGGCGAACGCCAGCTCAATCTGCTCAGCTGCAACATCCTCGCCGGCGGCAGCGTGAAGCGCTACCGCGACTACGTCACGCATAGCTGGAAGCACGTGCTGCCGCATGGCAAGCGTGCGAATCTCGATGGTCTCGCTCGCGTGATCGGCGACTTCGATCTCGTCGGCCTTCAGGAAGCCGATGCCGGTTCCCTGCGTTCGGGCTTCCTCAACCAGACCCAGTATCTCGCCGAAGCGGCGCACTTTCCGTTCTGGAGCCATCAGCCGAACCGGCGCGTCTCGCGTCTCGCAACGTCCAGCAATGGCTTGCTCGCACGCTGGCAACCCGAGGAAGTGCTGGACTATCCGTTGCCCGGTCGCATTCCAGGTCGCGGCGCCTTGTGGACGCGCTTCGGCAGCGGTGCCGACGCGTTGATCGTCGTGGTCGTGCACCTTTCGCTGGGACCGGCCGCGCGCGCGCGCCAGATCGGATTTCTTGCCGAACTCATAGGCCAGCATGCAAACGTGGTGCTGATGGGCGATCTCAATGCCCATGCCGAGGGCAAGGAACTCGATCCCCTCTATGCGCGCACCTCGCTGCTGCGCACGCCCGACTCGCCGGCGACGTTCCCGAGCTGGCGCCCCACGCGGGCGATCGACCACATCCTGGTTTCCGCGTCGCTCAAGGTCGAAAAACGCTGGGCCCTGCCGCATCCGGTGTCGGATCACCTGCCGCTTGCGGCGCGCGTGAGTTTTCCTGCCGCGCTGAAAGGATTGGAGTAAAGAAAAGGGCCGCACGAGGCGGCCCCTTTCCATCCCCAAACCATCGATCGATCAGAACCGGACGCTCGCCTCGATGTACGAGAAGCGACCCGGCAGGTCGTAGTTCGATGCGTCGTAGCCATTGAGCGAGCACGACAGGCAGAGCGGCGGGTTGCGGCCGAAGATGTTGTTGATGCCGCCCGAGATGCTCATGTCGAAGTGCGTCGGCAGCTTCCAGCTCACGCGCGCATCGTGGAACGTCGTCGAACCGAGCTGGTGCGTTCCGTTGGCGCGCCCACCTTCGGTGTTGTTCGGCTCGTTGCACACCGCGAAAGCACCCGCGGCACCGCAGTCTTCGGTCAGACGGGACAGGTAACGCAGCGTCCAGCTCGCCGTCACGTCCGCAATGCCCCAGCTCGCGGTCAGCGTCGAGCGGATGCGCGGAATGCCGCTGTCGGCGACTTCGATGCCGACGGTGTTGGGCTCGCTCGCGCCGGTATCCGTTGCGACCGCACGGTAGCCCTTCGTGTAGGTTACCTGCCAATTCGTGCCGAAGTGGCCGATGCCGGTCTCCGGGCTCAGCCAGTTGATGCCGAAGTCGTAACCGCTGGTGTCGATGCGTCCGAGGTTGCGCAAGGTGTTGTTGAAGCCGTTGATTGCACCGTTGCCCGCACGTGTGATGCCGGTGCAGTACAGCGGATCGAGGGTTTCCACGCAGCGGTTCAACTGCGTCTGCGCAGCCGGTGCCTGGATCGCGTTCTCGACCTTGATGCGGTAGTACGTGAGCTCGAAGTCGAGCTTCTGCGACCAGCCGGTGTTGTCCGCCCAGCCCGGGCTGTAGATCGCGCCCATCGTCGTGCTCTTCGACGATTCCGGATCCAGATGCTGGCTGCCGCCGGTGATGATCGAGATCTGCGGGTTGTTCTGCGTGTAGCCGGCCGGCACGCCGAGCGTCGTGCAATTGGCCGTCACGTTGCCGCTGCACGGGTCGATCAACGTCGCATCGAAGCGCGAGAAGGTGCTGAACAATTCGCCGATGGACGGCGCGCGGAAACCGTCGGCGATGGTGCCGCGCAGGGTCAGGTCATCGAACACCTGCCAGCGCAGACCGAGCTTGTTGTTGGTCGTGGTGCCGAAGTTCGAGTAGTCGGAGTAACGCGACGCGACGCTGAGGTCGAGGTGCTTCGCAAACGCCACGTCCGCAAGCAGTGGCGCATTGAGCTCGACGTAGAATTCACTGACCGAATATCCGCCGGCCGTCGGGCCCGACGGAACACCGTTCGAGTCGCCAGCGGTGACGACAGAATCAGGTGTATACGAGCCTTCGAGCTTGCGGTGTTCGTAGCCCGCCGCGATGTCGAGCGAACCGGCCGGCAACTGGAACAGATTGCCGGAGACGTTCGCCGTCCACATCTCGAGCGTCTGCTTGCTGCGGTCGTTTTCCTGGAACTCGATGTAGTTGAGCATTTCCGGCGTGATCGTGCCCGGGCCGCCGAACAGGTTCAGCGGAACGCAGGGCGCCGTGCACTGGGCGACCGGACCCAGCGCATTCATGATGTGACGGATGTTGTAGGTGCCGTTGACCGTCTGCGACGCGTCGTTGGTGCTGTTGACGTAGTTCACGTCCCAGAAAAACTGGTGGTCGCTGAAGCTCAGGTCACCGTTCAAGCCGGTCGCGTAGTACTTCGTGTCGACCGACTGCTTGAAGATGCGCGGACCGCCCTCGACCATGCGGCGACCCAAGCCGAAGTCCGGGCTGTTGCCATCGAGCGTGAAGCCGAACGGGTTGTACGGATTCGTCGCATCGACGCCGACGCGATAGCACAGGTCGATCGCCTGGCAGAACTGCTGGCCGAGGAAGACCGGTTCAGGAGCGGCCTGGTTGGTCGAGTCGCGCTGGTTGTACAAGCCCTTGAGGAAGAAATTGACGTGGTCGGTGATGTGATACGTGCCCTGCGCGAAGATGCCGGTTCGCTCGGACGGCGTCAGCAGAAGGTTATAGGGCGCGAAGTTGAAGCGATCAGCTTTCGTGAAGCCGTGAAAACCGCCCGGAAACGATTGCACGCCACCGGGACCAGCGTTGCCATTCGCCGTGATGTTGCAGAATGCGCCGTCGCAGAGACCACCGAAGTCTTCACCGTTCGGCGTATCGAACAGGTAGCGCGTGAACGGCGTCGCCGAGCTCCAGCTGGCGGCGTTCGGCACGCCGCCGATGCCCGGTGTCGGGGTGCGCGACTGTTCGTAGTCGGCGGAGCTGATGCGGTTCTGCTTGAAACGGCTGATGTCCATGAAGAAGTCGAACTTGTCGGTGCTGCCGCCGAGGGAGACGTTGCCCGAATAGGTCTTGCCGTCGCCGGTGGAGTAGTCGCCGCCGTAGACGTGGAGGCCGAGGCCTTCCTGCTTCTTCTTGGTGATGATGTTGATCACGCCCGCGATCGCGTCGGAGCCGTACAGCGACGATGCGCCGTCCTTGAGGATCTCGATGCGATCAACGACGCTCGCCGGGATCGTGTTGAGGTCGACCGCCGCCGACACGCCCGACGCCGAGGATTCGTTCACCCAGCGCACGCCGTCGACGAGGATCAGGGTGCGCTTCGCACCGAG
>JBDSBK010000500.1:0-2578 GCA_039921645.1 Dokdonella sp. | reverse complement strand
CGCTGTCGCTATTGCAAGACGCGGATCTCCTGGCAATACCCGCTGGTCGAGTTGCTGACCGCACTCGCGTCGGCCGCTATCGCATGGAAGTTCGGCTTTGGCTGGCCCCTGGCTGCCGGACTTGTGTTCACCTGGATCCTTGTCGCTGCTTCTGGCATCGATGCGCGTACCCAGCTGTTGCCGGACCAGCTCACCTTGCCGTTGCTCTGGCTCGGTTTGCTGATTGCGCTCGTGCCGCTGTTCATTGCTCCGCCTGCTGCCATCATCGGTGCCGCTGTCGGCTACCTGAGCCTGTGGTCCGTGTTCTGGCTGTTCAAGCTCGCCACGGGCAAAGAGGGCATGGGCTACGGCGACTTCAAATTGCTGGGCGCACTCGGTGCCTGGATGGGAACGTTCGCCCTGCTGCCGATCGTCCTGCTCTCTTCGCTGATCGGTGCGCTGGTCGGCGGCGGCGCACTGGCGTTGCAAGGTCGCGATCGCAGCACCCCGATTCCGTTCGGCCCCTTCATCGCTGCAGCGGGCTGGACCTGGTTTGTATTCGGCGACTGGCTTGGCGGTTTCTATGAAAGACTATTCGGCCTGTCTTGACAGGGGCTCCCGATCTCGTTTTTTCGCGCCTTCGCCGATGACACCGCGGGATTGACGACATGCGCGAATCCGCCTTTACCGTAGCGCTCACGGGCGGTATAGCGAGCGGCAAATCCGCCGTTGCCGAGCGCTTCGCTGAGCTTGGTGCCAGCGTGATCGATGCAGACATCATTGCGCGCGAACTGGTCGCGCCAGGTAGCCCGGCGCTCGCCGAGATTGTTGCCGCTTTCGGCGCAACTGCGCTGGATGCAAGCGGCAGCCTCGACCGCGCTGGCATGCGCGCTCGCGTCTTCACGGATTCGCATGCTCGCGCGCAACTGGACGCGATTCTGCATCCACGAGTGCGCCATGCACTGCGTGAGCGTTCTGATATCGCAGCGGGGCCATATGCTCTGCTCGTGATCCCATTGCTGGTTGAAAGCGGTCACTACGACTGGGTCGATCGTGTGCTGGTTGTAGACGTGCCGCGCGAGCTTCAGCGCACACGTTTGCTGGCACGCGATGGTGTCACCGCGCAACTGGCCGATGCGATGCTGGCCGCGCAGGCGACGCGTGAACAACGTCTTGCCCGCGCAGACGATGTCATCCCCAATACCGGTTCGTTCGACGAGCTTGATGCGCGCACGGCCGCGCTGCACGAACACTATGTAACGCTGGCAAATCGGCGCCGCGAGCCATAGTTGTTTGCGCCGGCGCAGCCGGGGCCGCTCTACGAATCGCGCGGCAAAGACTCGGTTGCCCTCGCCAGGTACCACGGAACCGCAAATCCGATGATTGCGAGCAAACCATCGGCCAGCAGGGTGATCAACCGGTAAGTGAGTGCCAGTGCCAATGCATCGACATCGCCAAGCACGGGCGACAAGCCGAGCACGAGCACTGCTTCGCGCAGACCAAGGCCTGCTGGCGCACCAGGCACCACGTAACCGACGATCCAGGCGAGCGACAGCCAACCACACCAAGCCGCAAACGGCAGCGCGCCAGGTTGGTCAACGAGCACGCGCAGCGATGCGGCACCAAGCACGAAGAATGCAACGTACGCGACCAGTACCAGCGCAAGCGGCAAGCCGGTCTGCGAAAATGCAAGCTGCGCATAGCCCGCTCGGGGACCGATCAGGCCGATGCCGGCCCACGTGCCTGCTGCGAGCAACGGAATAAGCCAGACCAGCGGCCGCGCCCATGGCACGACCGTATCGATGCGCGGGTCACCCATGACGCCGAACGCGAGAGCCGCAGCGGCAGCCATCAGCAGGATGGATTCCAGGGCCAGCGCGAGGCCGAGCGCCCGATGGCCGACGCCTTCGCGGCGGGCCGCCACGTGCCGGTAGGCAAAGTGGAAAATATTGCCGGGAAGATATTTAGCCAGCTGCGAACGCAGATGCCCGATGAACAGCGGCGCGAGGTGTGGCCGCGTTGACGAGGCGGACCTCACAAGCACACCCCATCCCGCAGCATGCAGAAGGCCGCCGAGAAGATACGCAGCGAGGGCAGCCAAGAACGATGCGGGCGAAAGCCGCAGCAGCTGGTCACCAAGGGCATCGCCCAGTGCCCAACCACGTCGCAGCAGGAGAATGAGGGCAATCAGCGTGATCAGCGAGCCAACGACGCCGGTGGCACGCTGGAGGGCCGCACGGCTCAGCGGCGGCGGCACAAAGCCATCGTCCACGGCAATGGTGTACGCGTCTCGACGATCTCGAAGCGCCGCCGGAGGAGCGCGAGGAAATCAGGTCGATTCCAGTGATTGACGTGCCCCGGCGTGTTGCCCCAATCGTGCAGGTATTTCCCTCTCGCGATATTGAGTCCGCGCCAGAGCGGCTCGCGCGGAACGCTGGTCAACAGATAAGGGCGCGCAAGATCGGCCAGCACGTCGATTCCGCTCACGGGGTCGTCGAGATGCTCCAGCACTTCGCAGCAAACAACGAGCGGTGCAGCTTCCAAATCAGTGTCGATCGACTCGATCGGCTGCGCCCAGAACGTCGCTTCCACATTCGCC
>JBDSBK010000499.1:0-3186 GCA_039921645.1 Dokdonella sp. | reverse complement strand
TGTCGCTGCCCCCAGCGCACGGTACGCACCGCATCCGGAAATGAACCCATGTGCCGCTCATCATTCGGCTTGCTGAAATGGAACGCGAGCGTCTTGTCGCTGGTGCGCTCGACCTCGCCTTCGTTGGAGCCATACAGTCCAAGGCAGCCAAACCACGTCGCCGCGACACCGCTTTGCGCACCGAGGTAAAGCGACGTGTTCTCGCCGAGGCCATCGCCTTCGTAGTATTCGCCGGCCCATTCGTCGGCCGGTTTTATCGCCAGCTCGGCGAGCACCTTGTCGCGTCGCCGGACCACGGCGGCGGGGATTCCGAGGTTCTCGTCTTCAAGCCGCTTGTCGATCTGCGCAGCCGTCGGCGGGATCGGCGGCGCCGTCGACGCCCACACGCCGACGCCCGTCGACACGGCACCGAGCAAGGCCAAGCCCGTCGCCATGCGCAGCATGCGTTTCATGTTGAAGCGTCTGGCCCGCTGGTCATCCATTCCGTAGACCCCACGTCGCCTTCACGCGGCCCGTAGACCTCTGTAGCCCGATTCCCACTGGCACACAGTCTAGTGCCTCCGATTCACCGCTCAATCAGCGGCACCGACTCCGTGTTCAAAGCTAGTGCGATTCCGACAGGCTGGCTAGTGCTTGCGCAGCAGGTCGCGCAATTGGTCCATGCGAGCCGCCAGCGACGCCAGCTCCGCGTCATCCATCTCGATCAGTGCCTTGGCCATGCTTTCGACCCTCGATTGCGGCGTTTCGTTGGCGACGTCGACGGGCCGCAGGAACCACGCCGCGACGTAGCCGGTGTAAATGCCTGCGAGACCCACGCCAGCGACCATCAGACCGGCGGCAAGGATGCGACCCTCGGTTGTGACCGGGTAACGATCGCCATAGCCGACAGTGGTGATCGTCGTCATCGTCCACCACAGCGCGTCCTCGGCGGTCTTGATGTTGGCGTCGGGCACGTCCTCGAAATGGAGGATGCCGATGCTCGCCAGCACGATGAGCAGCAGGCCCATCAGTGTCGCGGCCAGCATCGCGCCATGGGCGCGTCGCTGCAGGATGAAGGACGCGATGATCTTCGCGGATCGCATCGCGCGCAGGACACGCAGCACACGGAAGATTCGGGCTGCGCGACCCGCGCGAAACGCATCGATCGTTGGAATGCTGGAGATCAGGTCGATCCAGCCCCAGCGGATGAAGTATTGCCAGCGATTCGGCGAGCGCTTCAGCGTGAGAAGGAAGTCGAGGAAGAAGATCGCGCAGATGACATCATCGGCGTAGTCGAGAATCTGGCGCGTGTCCCGACCCATTGGCAGCGCGACGCTGGCGCCGAGCACGGCGAGGCCGAGAACGCTCAGCCCTAGCGTGAAGAACAGGTAGGCGGTTTGACGGGTATCGAATTCTTCCATGGCGGCAGTGGCCAAATCGGATGCGTTGCTTGGGCGACGGGTATACCACCCACGCACAGGACGCGTCCGCTTGCCTCATACATCGTCGAGCCACTGATTCCGCCCGACATCGTGTGCGGCGCTTTGCGCGCCGTCGTCTCATTGGGCGGTCCAGAAGCTGGTCCGGATTTACTTGCATTCCCGCCGGACGTGAACCTGAATTCCCCTCTGTTCTTCCCGAACCACGTCGCCCGCTCGCTGGAAGAACGGGCGTTACGCAGGAAGGTCTCCACCAAGCAAGTTCTGTCCGATCTCGGAGAATGCATACCCGCCGTTCGTCGTTCGGCAGATCCATACGAGATCGAAACGCTCGTCAGGCCAGTCGCGCGCGAAGTCCGGGACACCGATGCCCAGAACAATTCGACGGATGTTGTGATGCTCCCACGACACAAGCACCACTCCCTGCTCGCGCAGAATCGCTTTGGCCACGTCAGCTTCGTCGCCAACCGCAAACGTCGTATCGAGAGGGATGCGTCTTGCCTCCGCGAGCGGTGTCACCGTCTCGGATGCACGGCGGCCGTGTTGTCCGGTCACATCGTTTGCGCCGGCTGCGAAGATCTTCGTCGGAGTTTCAACGCCATCATGCGCAGACCCGAAGAAGCCAACCAGGGCACCCGCTCGCGTCCATCCGCGCACGGTGAGAGAGTGTTCGTCGATCGACCCGTCCGTCGTGATGCCGGCAGGCGGTCCACCACCTTGTGGTGGCTTCTCTCCATGGCGGATGAACATGACGAGCGACGGTCCGGGCATTTGCGTGAGCTTGGTGACTGACAACGTGCCAGAGCGGGAAGTATATCGGCTCGCACGGCATCAGCTGCGGCCGCCGGTTTGGCGCGCCAGTCAAAAGGTATAAAGTTCGCTCGCGATCTTCCAGCGATCACCGACCTTCACCAGCTGCAACACCTTCCAACCGACCGAGGGTGCACGTTTTCCGGAGACCTGTTCCGTCACGAAGTCGAGCGAGACCTGCGCGAGCGGGCCATGTTGCTCGATGCGGACATTGGCGAATTTCTGTTTGTAGCGTTGACCGCTGGCGAAGACCGCTTTGCGAAAGCCTTCGAATTGGCGCAGGTCGACGTGATTGTCCGAACCATCGGATTCTGCGACGGCCGCGAATGGAATGGCCTCGTCGAGGAGCAGTGCGCGAAAGCCGGCCTCGTCGTGCTCCGTCACGCAGCGCGTGTAGCTTGCCAGCAGTGCCTCGATCGCCTCATGGTCGCTCTTGCCGATTTGGGATTTGGCATCGACACCAGGAGATGCCATTGCCGGATGTGTTCCGATCAGGCTGAGGGCAAACACGGCAGCGGAAAGGCGGATGAGCTTCATGTGTCGAGGCATTCCTGTGGATGATGGAGATGGACGGCTGAAGGTCAGCGACGATGGCAAATCCGCACAACTGCAGCATCCGCTGACGTCACATTCGGAAACGCACGAACTTCCAAAAGCAATCCGCGATGCACGGTCGGTCTTGCGCTGGGCCGTGGGTGAAGACGTTCGGACGAGCGCGGAAGTTCAATGCGACATGCATTTCAGTTCGCTAACGGCTCGGTCAAAACGGGGCGACGCACGCTCAATGCCGTGCCTGCGGACGCAATGATGATCGTCGCGATGGCCAGCCATTGCAGCACGCTGAGTTGCTCACCGAGCAATGCCACGCCGGCCAACGCTGCAACGGCTGGCTCCAGACTCAACAAGGTGCTGAACGTGCGCGCCGGCAAGCGCGTCATCGCGAGCATCTCCAGCGAAT
>JBDSBK010000498.1:0-8712 GCA_039921645.1 Dokdonella sp. | reverse complement strand
GCATTCTGGATCAGGTTGATCAGCGCCTGCTCGATCTGCTCGAGGTCCGCGCGCAGCTGAATCGGACGCGCACCTTCGATCGTCACCGTGATGCGTTGCTCGAGGCGTGCCGCGCGTTGAGCGAGTGCGCCGAACTCGAATTCGCGCGGATTGGGCGGCGGCAGGCGGGCGAGCTGTGTGTAGCGCGACATGAAACGCGCCAGCGCTTCGGCGCGATCGCCGATCACCTGCAAGCCGCCGTGCACGTCCTCGCGCCAATCCGCCGGCAACGGTTCGGCATCGGTGAGTTTCGCGAGCGTGCCGGCCATCGAGCGGATGGGCGCGAGCGAATTGTTCAACTCATGCCCGAGCACACGCAGCAGGCGCTGCCAGGCAAGGCGTTCCTCTTCGCGCAGCGTACGGCTGAGATCGGTGACGACGAGCAGATCGTGCGGCAATCCGTTTTCGCGGAAACGCGCGCGGCGGACTTCCCAGCGACCGCTACCGCCGGGAAAACTGCGCTCGACCATGCGCACGTCGGTAATGGCGAGGCAGTCGTCGAGATCGAGCGCCTGCGCCGTGCGTCCGATCAAGTCGGCGGATGGCGCAGCCAGCAGATGCTCGGCAGCCGGATTGGCGAGCTTGAGACGCCCTTCGGCATCGAACGCGAGCACGGCGATATCTAGCGCGGCGATGACCTTGGCCAGCAGCGCACTTTTCTCCTCGACCGAGAGTCGCTGCTCGCGCAGGGTTTGCGACAGCGCATTGATCTCGAGCACGACTTCGCCGATCGCGTCGCCGCGCTGCGCACGCGAACCGCGCAGGCTGTAGTCGCCTTCGCGCAAGGCTTCGAGCAGGTTCGACAAGGTGTAGAGGGGAAACACGACACTGCGCCGCAGCGCGAACACGAGGCCGACGCTGAGCAATGCGATCACGCACCAGATCGCGATGGCAGCACCGATGCGATTTTCCATCGTGAACCAGAGCGCGACCGCCAGCGCGAGCAGAGCCGGCGCCGTCGCGAGCAACGCGGCGGCGAGGATGCGCGTCTCGTAGTTCCAGCGCCTGGCCTTGCTCACGAGCCTTCACTGCCGACGCGAAAGGGGAGACGGCAATCATCCAATCCCGTACTTCTCCATGCGCCGATACAGCGAAGGCCGGCTGAGGCCGAGTAGAGTTGCTGCGCGCTGAATATTGCCGCCGGTGCGCTCGAGTGCCTGGCGCACGAGTTGCTCCTCGGCCGCGTCGACGCTCATCGATTCGCTCGCCGCGAGCGCCGCTGCGCCGGACAGCGCATGCGTCGCATCGGGTTTCAGATTCAGCGCCGCTTCGTCGACGATATCGCCATCGAGCATCAGCACCGCACGCTCGATCACGTGCGAGAGTTCGCGCACGTTGCCCGGCCATGCATAGCTTTCGAGCGCGCGCAGTGCGGAGGTTGCAAGCCGCACGCCGTCGCGCTGGTAGCGTTTGGCGAAACGCGCAAGGAAGGACTGCGCGAGCAACGCGATGTCGGCTTCGCGTTCGCGCAATGGCGGCAGGCGCAGTTCGACCGTGTTGAGGCGGAACAGAAGGTCCTTGCGGAATGCGCCACGCGCAACTTCCGCCGCGAGCTCCGCATTGGTCGCCGAGATCAGACGCACGTCGACTTTCAAGGTACGCGAGGAGCCAATGCGTTCCAGCTCGCCGTCTTCGAGCACGCGCAGCAGTTTGGGTTGCTGCGCGAGCGGAATATTCGCGATTTCATCGAGGAACAGGCTGCCGCCGTCCGCAAGTTCGAAGCGTCCGATGCGATCGCTCTTGGCGTCGGTGAACGCGCCGCGCACGTGGCCGAACATTTCCGCCTCGAACACCGAGTCCGGTATGCCGCCCATGTTGACTTTGACCAGGGTCTGCTTCGCGCGTGCCGAACGCGCATGCAGGCGTCGTGCGACCACGCCCTTGCCAGTGCCGTTCTCGCCGAGGATCAGCACATTCGCATCGGTCGGTGCAACGCGGTCGAGCTGCGCCAACACGACGCGCATTGCGGCCGATTCGGCGATGAAGTCCTCGTCGCCGTCGGCGCGCAGGATCTCGTTCTCGCGCTTGAGCCTTGCCGTTTCGCCGCGCGAACTGGCGAGTGCAAGCTGGTTGCGGATCACCGACATCAGGCGCTGGTTGTCCCACGGCTTTTCGATGAAGTCGCCGGCACCATGCCGCATCGCCTCGACCGCGACATGGATCGTGCCCCATGCGGTCATCACGACCACCGGCAAATCGGCATCGACCTTCTTGATGTCACGCAGAAGTTCCAGACCTTCCACGCCCGAGGTCGTGTCGCGCGTGTAGTTGAGGTCGATCAACGCGGCGCCGAAGCGTTGCGCGCGCAATGCCTCGAGCGCGGCGCGCGGACCGTCGACGCAGATGGCGTCGACGCCTTCGGCCTTGAACAGCAGGCGCAAGGCCTCGCGCACGTCGCGCTGGTCGTCGGCAATCAGAATGCTGGGGCGTTCCCTGGGTGACATGGATCCTCCTTGCGTGCATCGTGCGGTGCGACCTTCGCTTGCGCAAGATGTCAGGCGGGGATCGCCTGTTCCAGCCAGCCGTCGAACAGCTTCACGTTGCGCTGCGTTTCCTTCGCGTATTCCTCGTTGTGGGTGACCTGCACGATGGTCATGCCGTCGCGATGCAGTTCGTGCAGCAGATCCATGATGATGCGAGCCTGGCTCGAATGCAGCGCACCCGTGGGTTCGTCCGCAAGCAGCAGCACCGGCTTGGTGATCACCGCGCGCGCAACGGCGACGAGTTGCTGTTGTCCCCCGGAAAGCTGCGACGGATACAGATCCTTCTTGCCGACGATGTTGAAGCGATCGAGCAGGTCGCCAACCTGGGCTGCGCGCTCCTTCGCGGGTATGTCGCGGTACTGCAGAGGCAGGTCGAGGTTTTCCCACACCTTGAGATCGTCGATCAGGTGGTAGTTCTGGAAGATGAAGCCGATCTTGTCGCGCTGCAGGTTCTGGCGTTGCTTCGGATTGAGCTTGCCGACGGACACGCCATCGAGCGCGTACTCGCCCTGCCAGTCGTGGTCCATGAGCCCGAGGATGTTGAGCAACGAGCTCTTGCCGGCGCCGGACGGACCCGTCACGGTGACGAATTCGCCTGCGCCAATGTCGAGCTTGATGTTGCGCAGGACCCAACTGCGGCCGCTTGCGAGGGGAAACGATTTTTCCAGATTTTCCAGATGGATCATGGTGTGTTCCTGAAGAGGCGAATGGTTCATTCGTCGCGCAACGCAATCACGGGATCGACGCGCGCAGCGCGTCGCGCCGGCCACCAGCATGCGACGAGCCCGATCGCCGCGAGTACGGCGGCGACGCCAGCCAGAGTCGGCAAGTCGAACGCGCCGACGCCATACAGCTTCGCCGACAGCAGCCGAGCGAAACCCCAGGCCAGTGGCAGGCCAAGCGCGAGACCGAATCCGATCAGGCTCAGTCCCTGGCCGAGCACATGGCGCAGCACATGCGAAGCGCGTGCGCCGAGCGCCATGCGCACACCAAACTCCGGCACGCGCAGGCGCACGGAATAGGCGAGCACGGCATACAGCCCAACCGCCGCCAGCAGCAGCGCCGTCACGCCGAGCAGGCCGAGCAGCGTGTTGAGTCGCGAGCGGTCATGCAGGGTATCGGCAATGCGTTCGTTGAGAGCGATGATCGGCCCGATCGAATCCTTGGGCGCGATCGATTCGCCCAGTGCTTTCAGCGGTGCGATCAGCACGGACGGATCGACCGTCGTGCGCAGTACAAGGGTCGCGTATGGCGGCGCCGGATCGGGCTGGTAGAAAGACACACGATCAGGCGCCTCATCAAGCGCGCGCTGCTTGAGCGTCGGCACCACACCGATGACGGTCAATTCGCGGTCGGGTGTGTCCGGGCCGGTGCCGATCTTGAAGTGCTGGCCGAGCGGGTCGGCATCGCCCAAATGGCGCTTCACGAACAATTCGTCGACGATGGCCACCGGCGCACGCGCACTCACTTCGTCCAAGTTGAAATTGCGACCGCGCAGGAGTGGCACGCCCAGCGCGGTGAAATAACCCGCGTCGACCTTCTGGTCGTAGCCGACCGGGTTTTCCCTGGTGTCCTGTTGTCCAGGTGGCGTGAAATTCGCGGCGCTGGTGCTCGAGCTGAAAGGCA
The DNA here is from genome assembly GCA_039921645.1 of Dokdonella sp. Taxonomy (GTDB): domain Bacteria; phylum Pseudomonadota; class Gammaproteobacteria; order Xanthomonadales; family Rhodanobacteraceae; genus Dokdonella_A. Next base: position 4,564 of record JBDSBK010000498.1, on the reverse strand, counting down.
CCATGCCCCCAAGCCCCGCCTTCACAGCGCCGGGTAGCATGCCTGCGCGCCCGACGAGATCGCTCAGGCGCGCCGCGCGCAGCTCCGGCGTCGCCTCGGAAGGAACGAAATCGTCCAGGCTTGCGTAGAGCAGACGATCACGATCGAAGCCGATGTACTCGGCAAGCAGGTTCTGCGAACTGCGCAGCAGCACACCGATGCCGAACAGCAGCGCGACGGTCAGCGCGACTTGCGCAACGACGAGCGTCTTGCGCATGGCTTGCGAACCTCTTCCCGGCGTTTGGCGCGCGCTGCCGTGGCGGATCATGTCGTGCAGGTTGCCGCGCTGCACCGAAAGTCGCGCAAGCGTGAGCGCCGCACACAGCAGTGCGGCGAGTGCGGCGACGAGCGCGAGTGTCGGCGTGTCGATGCCGATCGCCTGCGGAGCTCCTTGCGGCAGCAGATCGAAATGCCGCAGCAGTGCGAGGCCGCCCGGAAGCAGGGCGCAGCCGAGCAACACGCCGGCGCCGCAGAGCGTTGCCACCTCGATCAACGCAGTACGAACACGCCGCCACGGTGCAGCACCCAGTGCGGCAGTCAGTGCCGTTTCGTGTCGTTGCGCCAATGCTTGTGCGAGGAACAGGTTGGCGACATTCGCAGCGGTGATCAGCCACACCATCGACACGGCCAGCAGCATCAGCAGCAGCGCTTCACGTCGCTCGCCAATCCAGCGCGAACGCAGTGGCTCGACGAGCAAGTGAAAGCTGGAGCCGAAGGCGCCATCGAGTTCAGGCATCGCTTTCGCGATGCCTGACAGTTCGCCCTTCGCAGCGGTGGGTTCGATGCCCGGCCGCAGGCGCGCGAGCACGAACATTCCGTCGAGGCTGCCTGCGTGCGATCGTGCGCGCTCGTCCGCGCTGAAGCCGAGCGGCAGCCATACGCGCGTCTGGCTCGACGGGAACACGAACCCTTGCGGCAGCACGCCGACGACGCGGTAAACCTTGTCGTCCAGACGCAGGCGCCGGCCGATCGCATCGTTCGCGCCGGCATAACGCTGCTGCCATTCATCCCACGAGATGATCGCGGCGCGCGCCGCACCCTGCGCGATGTCTTCATCCGCGAACAGGCGACCGCGCGTCGCCTGCGCACCGAGCAGGTCGAACAGGGCGGGTTCAACGCTGGCGATCTGCATCGAGCCGATGCGCTTGCCGGTTTCGTCGCGCCGGGTCGACTCGCTGGTGCGAAATGCAGCCACGCCTTCCAGCGTGCGCGCATTGCGCGCAATCTCGTCACGCAGCGGTACCGACAGGCCCAGGTCGGACGGAATGCCGAGAAGTCGCGACTCGACGGAGACGAGACGCTCGGAGTGGGGATACGGCAGCGACTTGTAGAGCAGCCCATAGACGACGCTGAACACGCAGGCGAACGCGCCGAAGGCGAGGCCCAGCAGCACGATCGAAGTCGCGCTGAAGCCAGGGCTGCGCGCCAGCCGGCGCAGCGCATGGCGCAGATCGAACAGGTTCATGGCTTCTCCGTGAAATCGTGCACACATCCCGCAGTCGGGCCTGGCTCAGTCATGGCGCAGCGCGACCATCGGATCGACGCGCAGTGCGCGGCGCGCCGGAAGGATCACGGCCGCCAGCGCGGCGAGCGTGAGCACCACGAGCGCACCGATCACGACGAATGGGTCCGTGGCCGGGATGCTCTGCAGCGAACCGGTCAGCAGGCGCGCAAACACGACGCCTGCGACGACACCGATCGCAAGTCCGATGCCCAGCTGGGTGAGGCTGCGACCGAAGACATTGCGCAAGACCTGTCGCGCCGGTGCGCCGAGTGCGCGTCGCACGCCGATTTCGCGTGTCCGTCGCCCGACCGCGAATGCGAGCACGCCGTACAGGCCCGCGGCGGCAAGGATCAACGCAATGACGCCGAAGATGCCGAAGCTCTTCGCCACCGAACGCTCGCCGATAGTCATGCTGTCGATCACCGCCGGGTAGTCGCGCACCCAGTACAGCGGTGTGTCTGCGTCGATCTCGCGCATGATTTCGTTCAGTCGTGGCGCGAACGCGTGCGGGTCGCCGTGCGTTCGCACGGCGACGCTGCCGATACGCCACATATGCTGCGAGAGCGGGAACAGCATCGCCGGGTCGGCGTCGAAGCCGGGTGTGCCGAGCGTCAGTGAATCGATGACTCCGACGATCGTGAGCATTGGTCCCTTCGCGTCGCGTGGGTCGAGGCGAAACGCGCGCCCGAGCACGGATGCTCCGTTGCCGTAGCGCTCGACGAATGTGCGGTCGACGACGGCAACGCGTGCGCTGTCGGCGCGGTCGCCACTGTTGAAGAAGCGGCCTTGCTGCAACTTGATCCCGTACGCTGCAAGAAAATGTTCGTCGACGGCGCCGGAATAGACCTGCGGCAGTTTGCCATCGCCGGCGACGGCGCCGTCTGGAAGGACGTCATGCGCTTCGTTGTAGTAGGTACCCGGCAACGCAGTGCCGACCGTCGCATCGACCACGCCGGCATCCGCGCGCAGTCGCTCTCCGAGACGCTCGAACAGATGTTGCTGGTCGGCGTCCGTCGGATAGGTGGTTTTCATCAGGGCAAGACGTGCAGTCAGCAGATGATCGGTGTCGATGCCGAGGTCGCTGTGATCGAGCACGAGGATGCCGCGCACCAGCGTGCCGACGCAGATCAGCAGCGCGCACGACAACGCGACCTCGCCAATGACCAGTACGCGACTGACGCGCGCGAATGAGCCGCCAGTGACGCCACTGGCCCCTGCGCGAAGGGTACCGGCTGCGGCCATGTCGCCGGCGCGCAGTGCTGGCAGCGCGCCGGTGGCGAGAGCGGTGAGCAACGCGGCGGCGACAGCGAACAGCACGACCGTGCCGTCGATGTCGAAACGAAGCCAGAGCGGGAAGAATTCCGACTCGCGCATCATCGAATGCTGCCAGGCAAGGCCAACGCGCGCGAGCAGTACGGCCAGCAGCGTTGCGATCAGACTCAGCAACAGACTCTCGACCAGCAGATGGGTCACGAGGCGCCTGCGACTTGCGCCCAACACAACGCGCAGCGACAGCTCCTGGCTGCGTCCGAGCGTACGCGTGAGCATCAGGTTCGCCGCATTCGCGCATGCGACCAGCAGCACCATCATGACGGCCGCGATCATGTAGCCGAGCGTCGAGCGGGTGGTGCGATCCGCTGCCATGTAGGCGAGCGGTTCGACGCGCGGGCTCTGGCTGCGGAAACGTTCCGGATCGGCGCGTGCACCATCCGCGAACCAGGTCTCGAACGCCGTGAGGACGCCGGCATCGGTGATGCCTGCATGCTTGCGCAGTACCACCCAGTACGAATAGCTGTCGGGCTTGATGCCTTCGGCCAGTGTCGCCGGCACCCAGATGACTTCCGTTCGCGGATAGCTGAAGTTTTCCGGCATTACGCCGATCACCGTGGTTGGCTGCGAATCGACGCGGACCTGCCGGCCGACGATCGCGGGGTCGCCGGCGTAACTGGTTTGCCAGAGTGCATGCGACAGCATCGCCACGGCCGGCGCGCCCGGGCGTTCGTCGGAATCTGAAAAATCGCGGCCGAGTATCGGCGCCACGCCGAGCACGTGGAACAGGTTTGCACTCACGTGACCACCGTTCACGCGTTGCGGCTTGTCCCGATCGCTGAGGTTGATCGTCGAGCGCGCGACGGCGGCGACGTCGGCACTCGCTGCAAGGTGACGCCGGATCTGCACGAGATCGGTGCTGGTGACCGGGAACACGTCACCGAGACCGCCGTCGCCGAAGAAACCGGCCTGCAACAACTGGTCCGGTTGCGCGAATGGCAACGGCCGCAAGACGAAGCCGTTGAGCAGGCTGAGCATGAACACGACACAGGCGAGACCGGTGCCGAGTACGCCGATCACCAGGGCCGAAAATCCGGGACGCTTCACGATGCCGCGTGCCGCATCGCGGATGTCATGCAGGAAAAAGTTCATGGTGTCCCTTTCAACTCAAGGCTTCGCGCGGCGCGACTGCGCTCGCGCTGCGCGCTGGCAACAGGCACGCGAGCAGCAAGGTGAGCAGCAACAACAGGCTGACGCCGGCGAGGGTGAGTGGATCACTCGCAGGGACGCCGTAAAGCAGGCTGCCCGCGGCACGCGCGCCGATCAGCGCACCCAGGATGCCGATCGCGATGCCGCTGGCGCCAATGCGCAATCCGCTGCCGAGCACGAGGCGCGCGATGTGCGGACGTGACGAGCCCAACGCCTGACGCAGTGCGAACTCGTGTTTGCGCTGGCCGACCACGAACGCCATCAGACCGTACAGGCCGCCGGTTGCGAGTACGAACGCGACGGCTGCGAACGCACCGAGCAGGATCAGGCTGAAGCGGCGGTCCGCGAGCGCGCTCGCACGAACGTCGGTGAGTGGATGCAGGCTGTAGGGAATGCCGGCGCCGATGCCCTGCATATGGCTGCGCAACTCACCCATCGACGCGGCAGCGGGCAGGCGCGAACGCACGACGATATTGAATTCTGCCGCGGCCATCGGGCGCTGATCGAGATCGACATAGACGGTACCGCTCGGCGCGCGGTCGA
>JBDSBK010000497.1:0-4592 GCA_039921645.1 Dokdonella sp. | reverse complement strand
GTCTGATGCATCCGCTCGCCGGCCCCAGCTTGCCGGACGCGTATTCGCAGGCGCTGGACCGGGTGCCGATCGGGCCGACATCAGGCTCCTGCGGCACCGCGGCGTGGCGCGGCGAGGCGGTCGAGGTAACCGACATCGCGCACGATCCGTTGTGGGTGGATTACCGCGGACTGGCCCTGCCGATCGGTCTGCAGGCTTGCTGGTCGAGCCCGATCAAGGCGGGCGACGGTACCGTCATCGGCACGTTTGCGTTCTATTACCGTACGAAGCGCGGGCCGGCCGAGTTCGAGCGCCAGCTCGTCGAAAAGTGCGTGCACCTGTGCGCCATCGCGATCGAGCACGAGCAGAACCAGTCGCGTATCCATCAACTCGCGTTCTACGACACGGTCACCGGCTTGCCGAACCGCGCGCTTTTCCAGGAACGCGCGTGCGCGATGCTCGCGCAGGCGCCACGAACGCAAACAGTCAATCTGCTGTTCGTCGATCTCGACGATTTCAAGTCGATCAACGATACGCTCGGACACCGCGTCGGCGACCTTTTGCTCGAGCGCGTCGGGCAGCGACTGCTCGCATGTGCCGGCCATGAAGCATTCGTCGCACGCTTGGGTGGCGACGAATTCGCGATGATCCAGACGGTATCGGACGGGCGCATCGGCGCGGCCGCGCTGGCCGAGCGCATCATCGCGGCGTTCGCCGCGCCGTTCGACGTGGACGGCCAGCATGTGAAGACGAGCGCGAGCGTCGGCATCGCACAGACCGTGGCTGACCAGGACGGTCTGGTCGAACTGGCGCGGCGAGCGGACATGGCGCTGTACGTGGCGAAGAGTGAAGGCCGTCGGACCTGGCGGTTCTTTGCGCCCGAGATCGAAGCGGCCGTGCAATCGCGGCGTGCGCTGAAGCAGGATCTCGCGGCAGCGATCGCGAATGGCGCGTTCACGCTCGCGTATCAACCGATCATCGCGCTCGGTTCGCGGCGACTCATCGGTGCCGAAGCGCTATTGCGCTGGCATCATCCCGTGCGCGGTCCGGTTCCGCCGAGCGAATTCATTCCCATCGCGGAAGAAACGGGCCTGATTGGCGTGCTCGGCGATTGGGTGCTGCGCGAAGCAAGTCGCGTCGCCGCGACCTGGCCGCGCGAAATACGCATTGCCGTCAATCTGTCCCCGCTGCAACTGGTGCGCGACAGCCTCGTCCACGACACCATCACGATCCTGGAGGAGGCCGGCCTGGCGCCCGATCGGCTCGATCTGGAGGTGACCGAGAGCGCCTTGCTGGCCGAAGATGCGGTCACGCGCATCGCGTTGTATGCATTGCGCGATTTCGGCATGCGCATATCGCTCGACGATTTCGGCACCGGTTATTCCTCACTGCGTTCGCTGCGTTCGTTTCCGTTCGACAAGATAAAGATCGATCAGTCGTTCGTTGCCGATATCGGTCTCAATTCGGACGCAACGGCGATCATCCGCGCCGTGATTGCGCTCGCACGCGACCTTGGCATCCAGACAGCGGCGGAAGGCATCGAGACGCAAGGCCAGCTCGACTGGCTGTGTGCGGCCGGCTGCACCGAGGGCCAGGGCTATCTGCTCGGTCGGCCGATGAGCGCTGACGGTATCCGGGCGCTGATCGACGCCTCGGCCTATGCCGCGCACACGGCGATCGCGGACTAGGTTCGTCAGCGGGACCACTCGGGGCCGCGCGCGAGCGCGACGCGAATCTCCTCCAGCGCATTCGGGTCGTCGAGTGTCGACAGATCGCCCGCGTCACGCGATTCGGCCAGCGCCTGGATCGAGCGACGCAGCAACTTGCCCGAACGCGTCTTCGGCAGCGCGTTCACGATGAAGACGCGCGCCGGCCGCGCCACGCTGCCGAGCTGGTCGACCACGCGTTGCTGCAACGCTTCGGCAGTCGTGCGTCGCTCATCCGCATCGGCGGTCCCCTTGAGCGTGACGAAGGCTACCGGCACCTGGCCCTTCAAATCGTCGTGCACACCGATGACCGCCGCTTCCGCTACTGCCGCATGCGTGGCGACCGCTTCTTCGATTTCGCGCGTACCGAGACGGTGCCCGGCAACGTTGATCACATCGTCGGTGCGACCAAGAATGAAGGTGTAGCCGTCCTCGTCGCGGATCGCCCAATCGAGCGAGCTGTACAACAATTCCTTGAAGTGCGAAAAATACCCGTGCAGGAAACGCTCGTCGTCGTTCCACACCGTGGTCAGGCAACCCGGCGGCAATGGCGGCTGCACGACGAGGACGCCTTTCTCGTTGGCAGCGGCATCCGCGCCGGTCACTTCGTTGATCACGCGCAGGCGGTAGCCGAAATTCGGCAATCCCGGCGACCCCCACTTCACCGGTTTCAGATCGAGGCCGGGTTGCAGGCAAAGGATCGGCCAACCGGTTTCGGTCTGCCAATAGTTGTCGATCACGGGCTTGCCGAGCCCCTCGGATATCCAGCGTGCGGTCGGTTCGTCGAGCGGTTCGCCAGCGAGAAACAGCCAGCGCAATTCCGGCAGCGGGTATTTCGTGAGCCACGCCGGATCCTGCTTCTTCAGCACGCGGATCGCGGTAGGCGACGAGAACATCGAGCGCACGCCGTACTCGGCGCACAGCTGCCACCAGATGCCTGCGTCCGGAAGGATCGGCAGGCCTTCGTACAACAGCGAGGTCGCGCCGACCAGCAGCGGACCGTAGATGTTGTAGCTATGCCCGACCGCCCAGCCGACATCCGAGGTCGAGAACATCACCTGGCCGGGTCCGACATCGAACACCGTGCGCATCGACAGCGCGAGTGCGACGGCGTGGCCGCCGACGTCGCGCTGCACGCCCTTGGGTTTGCCGGTCGTGCCCGAGGTGTACAGGATGTAGCTCGGTTCGTTCGATTCGAGCCACGCAACCGGCACCTCGGTGCCGGCATGGCGCGCTTTCAGCGTCGCGTAGTCGAGATCGCGACCCTCGATGTGCTGCAGTTCCGCATCGAGTCCGCGCGAAACCATCAGCACATGCGCCGGCGGAAAATGGGCGAGCGTCATCGCCTCGTCGACGAGCGGTTTGTAGCAAATCACCTTGCCGGCGCGCATGCCCGCGTCGGCACAAATGAGCAGACTCGCGCGCGCATCATCGATGCGCAAGGCGAGATTGTGCGCGGCGAATCCGCCGAACACGACCGAATGGATCGCACCGAGTCGCGCACAGGCGAGTACGGCGAACACGGCTTCGGCCATGTTCGGCATGTAGATCACGACGCGATCGCCGCGACCGATGCCGAGGCTCGCCAGCACCGCGGCAAAATCGTTCACCTCGCGATACAGCTGGCCGTAGGTGTAGTGCAGCCGTTTGCCGGTTTCGGTCGAGATCACGGCAAGCGCGAGCTGATCGCCGCGTGCGTCAAGGTGCCGGTCGACCGCGTTGTAACAGAGATTGGTTTCACCGCCGACGAACCAGCGGCGGAACGGCGGACGGCTATCATCGAGGATCCGCTGCGGCGGGCGATGCCAATGGATCGCCTTGGCCTGCTCCGCCCAAAAGGCCTCGGGCTGCTCGATCGACTGCCGGTACAGCGCTTCGTAACTCATGCCGCACCATACTCCGTTGATACCGGCAGCAGCCTGGCCGAGGCCGTGCTCCCGCGGCATTCGACCTTCGTCGTGTCGGGGGTTGGCTGGAGACGCTTCAGATTTCGCGCGTCATGAACACGCTGTACGGATCCGCCATGTACCCGGCAAATGGCCCGCAGTACGTGAAGCCGAAACCCGCATACAGGGTCTGTGCCGGAACGAACGCGGCCGCCGATCCGGTTTCCAGGCTCAGGCGCCGATAACCGCGGGCACGGGCTTGCTCGAGGATGTGAGCGAGCATGGCCGCCGCAACGCCCTTGCGCAGATGCGCCGAGGCTGTGCGCATCGATTTGATTTCGGCGTGGCGCGCATCGAGTTCCTTCAACGCGCCGCAACCGAGCAAGGCGTCGCCGTCCCATGCCGTCCAGAACGTGATTTCCGGCAGCCGCAGCTGGTCGATATCGAGCGCGTGGATGCTCTCGGGCGGCGAGTGCAGGGTCATGCCCTGCAGATGTTCTCGCAGCAGCGCGCGGACTTCGCGGCCCGTCAGTCCATCGAGTCGAATCTGCAGAGAACGATTTTCGTATCGTGCGGACATTCTGTTCATACCTCCATCCAGCCAACCATACTTTGTACGATGCACAATGGGGCGGATCCGCCAGGCTTTCCGGTGCCGGCGCGGCTTGTTTCCCGTGCGCTCGCGGTCCGCGTGGCACCGCGCCGCAACTTCCGAAAGACGACAACCATGACGACAACGGTGAACCTGGTCAGCGCCGTGCGTGAAACCGCGCATCGTGGCGCTGACGATCTGCTGAGTGCCGGTTTGGGCCTGGACGGCCTGCGCGCGAATGCACCGGCCTTCGCCGACGCGAACGCGCCAACGCCCGCGGAAGTACGGCGGCGCGCAATCCATGCGAACTGGCACGGCATTGCCGATCTTGGTGCGCTGGGTGGTTACGGTACGGTCTATGGCGCGGTGCCAAATGTGCCGGGACGCGAATACCAGGCGTTCTCGAAACTGCCTGGCGCGCAGCAACCG